>JAGCPM010000227.1 GCA_017965685.1 Kiritimatiellia bacterium
GGGTGTTGCATTTACTATGTCAATCAACAGTGCGTTTTCGTACTCGCATGACAATACGGCTCTAGCTGACGCCGCTATTGGCAACGGAAATAGTTTCACAAGAGATCAATACGGCACTCGTTTGTGCCAAGACGGCACACATTGAACCCGGTAAGGTCTATTCCCGTGGTTGGCATGGGGTGTGCTAAACGAAGGCGTCGTCAATGAAGGCGGCAGAAAAGGAGTTTCAAAATGAATGCAACATATGAACCGCCGGAAGACAACGAGAAGTGCCTCGAGAAGTACGGCACGGATCTGACGGAGCTCGCCAGGGCCGGAAAACTAGACCCGGTCATCGGGCGCGACACGGAAATCCGTGACGTGATTCGCATCCTTTCGCGCAAGACGAAGAACAATCCTGTTCTAATCGGCGAGCCGGGAGTCGGCAAGACCGCCATTGTCGAAGGCCTAGCGCAAAGGATCATAAGGGGCGACGTTCCTGACGGACTCAAGAACCGTTCCGTGTTCTCGCTCGACATGACCGCACTCATGGCGGGCGCGATGTACAGAGGCCAATTCGAGGAAAGGCTAAAGGCGGTCCTCAAGAAGATAAAGGAGTCTGACGGCAGGATCATACTCTTCATCGACGAGATCCACACCATAGTCGGCGCCGGAAAAACCGAAGGTAGCTCGGACGCAGGCAACATGCTCAAGCCAATGCTCGCCAGAGGCGAACTCCATTGCGTCGGCGCCACGACTATCGACGAGTACCGCAAGTACATGGAAAGGACGCCGCGCTTGAAAGGCGCTTCCAAAGCGTGATGGTAGATCCTCCAAGCGAAGAGGACGCGATTTCCATACTGCGAGGCATCAAGGACCGCTTCGAGAAATACCACAACGTCCGCATCCGCGACGAGGCCATCGTAGGCTCTGTAGCCCTTTCCGCGCGCTACATACAAGACCGCTTCCTGCCGGACAAGGCAATCGACCTTCTCGACGAAGCCTGCGCAAGGATAAGGACCGAGATGGATTCCTGTCCGCAGGAACTGGACGAGACGTCGCGCCACATAAGGCGGCTCGAGATAGAGGAAATCGCCCTTAAGAAGGAAAAGGACGACGCGTCGAAGAAGCGTCTCGCCGAGTTGCAGGAGGAGCTCAAGACCCTTAAGACCAAGGGCGACGCGATGATGGCGCAGTGGAAAGAGGAAAAAGCGGCGCTGGAGAAAGTGCGCCAGGTCAGAACCAAACTGGATGAAGCAAAGAATGCATACGAAACAGCCCTTAACAGAGGTGACAATGCGACGGCGTCCCGCTACAAGTACGGCGTCATACCGGAATTCGAGCGCGAACTCAAGTCCCATGAAGCGGATATGGCTCGCCGGGGCGCAGACGCGATGCTCCGCGAGGAAGTGACGGTTGACGAGATTGCGGAGGTCGTGAGCCGCTGGTCGGGGATTCCCGTCTCGAAGCTGAAGGAAGGCGAAAGGGAAAAGCTCGCCAAGCTGCCCGAGACCCTTCACAAGCGAGTAATCGGGCAGAACAAGGCCGTTGATGCGGTTGCGGACGCCGTGCTCAGGAGCAGGGCCGGCATAAAGAACAAGAACCGCCCGGTCGGCGCGTTCCTCTTCCTCGGACCGACAGGCGTCGGCAAGACCGAGCTCGCCAAGGCTCTCGCACAGGAACTCTTTGACGACGAAAACGCCATGGTCAGGCTAGACATGTCCGAGTACATGGAAAAATTCGCCGTCTCGCGTCTCGTGGGCGCGCCGCCCGGATACGTCGGCTTCGAAGATGGCGGGCAGCTCACCGAGGCGGTACGCAGGAAGCAGTTCTCGGTAGTCCTTCTCGACGAAATCGAAAAGGCGCATCCGGACGTCTTCAATATGCTTCTGCAGGTGCTTGACGACGGTCGGCTCACCGACAGTCACGGCAGAACAGTGTCCTTCAAGAACACCGTTGTCATAATGACCTCGAACGCACCCAAGGATACGCTCAAGAACATCTTCCGCCCGGAGTTCCTCAACAGGCTCGACGAGATTCTCGAGTTCGACTCTCTAGACAAGGACCAGATCCGCGCAATCGTGAAGCTGCAGCTCAAGGACCTTGAATCGCGCCTCGCAGAGCAGAACCTCAGGCTGGAGGTGGATGAAAGTGCGCTCGATCTTCTTGTCGGCGAAGGCTACGACCCCGCATACGGCGCGCGGCCTGTCAAGCGGGCCATCCAGCGTGAACTAGAAAATCCGATAGCCAAGAAGATCATCACAGGCGCCTACATGCCTGGTTCGACGGTCAAGGCCTCGGCCAAGGAGGGGAAGGTCGCGCTCTCGTAAGCGCGACCCTTCCGCCCAGATCCGCCGGCTGTCCGTTCAGCCAAACATCAGTCACCTTGTTGACTGTGAATACGCAATATGATATACTGCGTGAATCAGAAATGATAAGGAGACTATATGATGGATATGACGGAAAGACTTGCTGCTGGCGCGGCTGCCATATGGCTGGCCGCCACGGCCGCCGGATGCGCGACGATGACCACTTCGTCGCCAGGCATGCTGGACGGCATTAAGATAAAAGACGCGAACGGCCCCGCAAGCGAGATAGTCTACATCGATTCAACGGGATACTACTTTTTCTGGTGCGTGCCTTTGGCATCGGGAGACGTAAGGTGGAACGAGAAAAAGAAATCCATTAACGGGGGAACATCTCTCTTCAGGGATTTCGTCGGCGCAAGAGAAATGCAAAACGCGCTTCTCAGGTATGCCGAATCGAAAAACTGCGATCTCGCCGACGTGCGGTTCTTCGACTCGGACACCTCCTACGCAGGCGCCAGTTACGGAGGAGTGTTAGGCGCACTGTTCGGCTCGTCATCTGTAGGGGTGTCTGGAGTGTTGATACCCAGGGCAGAAGCTACCGCAGCGCTGCAGGAAGGAGAAAGGCAATGAAGAACGCATTTTCAGCAATCATTCTCTCTCTGGCCCTTGCCGGGTGCAGCTCCTACAGCGAACTGGCGCGCTGGGATTCCAGCACGGAGACAAACGGAGGCGAAGTGCCGATTGCATCGTTCGTCACGCAGAATTTCTCGTACAGACTTCTTGGCCTGATGCCGCTTTGCACGGGAGTTCCTTGGACAGAAGGTAGCGAGGATGTGGTTGACGACTTCAGCGTCCACCTGTTCAGCGACAAGGCAACCGCAGACAACAATCTCGTCTCGCTCAGGCACGCTTTGGAAGTTGCCGGCTCGAATCGCATCACAGCACTCGACATGCGCGAGGACGACCATTGGGCATGGAGCCTCTTCCTCGTAAAGAGGCACGAGGTCAGAACGAAGTGCATAATACTGAAACCCGCCCCATGACGACCGCCAAAAAGGAATTGCTTCGCGTAGCGCTGGCGCTCGCGATAACATCCGCGGCCGCCCTTGCGGGTCTCAGGCTGGAAGCACAACCGAACGTCATCTTCATCCTCGCCGACGATCTCGGCTATGGCGATACCGGGTTCACGTGGCAGAATGCACGTCCCGCCGGCGCACCGCGCATCTCCACCCCCAATCTAGACCGCCTGGCGAAGGAGGGGACCGCCCTTCCCTCCCACTACTGTTGCGCACCCGTCTGCGCCCCTTCGCGCGCGTCGATAATGACAGGCAAGATACAGGGCGAATGCTCACTAAGAGACAACTGCTTCGACAGGCCCTTCAAGGAGACCGAGACGCTCGGCACCGTCATGCGCAAGGCCGGCTACGCTACGTGGGCCGTCGGCAAGTGGGGCATCGCAGGCGGCGGAGAATCGGGCGAAAAAGTCTCTTCACACCCTCTCGACAGAGGCTTCGACTACTACTACGGATTCCTCGACCACCTCGGCGGCCACACCTACTACCACTATTCCGGCCACATCAACGGCGCGTACATGGGCATAACCGAAAACCGCTCGGACGCAACCGATACCGCCACCGGCGTATACTCGACAGACCTTTTCATCGCCAAGACGAAGGATCTCATTTCGAGCCACCTCGCCAAGGAGCCTGAGAAGCCCTTCTTCCTCTATCTCGCCATCAACACGATACACGGGTCGAGCCGTTCGGACGATACGCTCGCCGAAAAGCACTTCCTCCACGTGCCGGGACGTCCGTATCCCGCCGAAGGCGTCTCGTGGCCCGTTGAGAAGGAGCCGCTCGAAAAGCGCAATACATGGATCGACCCGAAATATGCCGCGCTCCCGGACGAAAACGCCGCCCGGTACGCGACGGCGATAACCCGATTCGACGACGCGCTCGGCGACCTTCTGCGGCACCTCGAAACGCACGGCATCGACAAAGATACGATGATAATCTTCAC
>JAGCPM010000228.1 GCA_017965685.1 Kiritimatiellia bacterium
GAGGAGGCGTGGTGGGAGGATCCCGGCGAATCAAGCCGCCGGCTGCGCGAGCTGGCCGAAGAGCTTGGGGTGGATGAAATATGCTTTTCGGATGCGAACGGAATTCTTTCGCACAGCGCCCGGCGCGACGAGGTAGGGGCGCTCGACTTCCGCAAAGACTCTGGGCAGGCCGGAGAGTTCGCTGCACTGCTTGACGAGAAGTCCGAGGTCACGCAGCCGTTGTTGCCGAACAGCCTGAGGGGCGAGATGGTTAAGTACGTCGGGGTGTGGATTCCCGACGGAGGCTTCGTTCTTGTCGGCGGCTATGCAGGCACGGTGCGCAATCTCTCTCGCACCGCAGTAACGGGTCTCACCCACGGCTGGCACGTGAGCGGGGCCGACGGAGGGATATACATTACCACCGGTGATGGCACAATCATATCGCATCCGCAGGCGGGGCGTGAAGGCGGCCAGTGGCGCGATCCGGGTGAAAATTGCTTCTTCGAGATGCGCATCATAGAGGGATTTCCGGTGTACATAGTCATTCCGAAGCACACGGCGGTTGTCGAGCGGCGGCTGTTGGTGGCGAATTCCGCGTTCCTCAACGGAGCGGCTCTTATACTTGCGGCGTTTCTGGTCGGCATAGTCATAGCGGGATACGTGAAGGGCCAGCTTGCGGCGCAGCGGACGAAGGAAATGGGGATGGCCGCCGGAATCCAGGAAAGCGCGATTCCCCGCATGTTCCCGCCGTTCCCCGGCGAAAGGCGCGTTGATTTGTCCGCAGGCATGCTCACCGCGAAAGACGTGGGCGGCGACTTCTACGATTTCTACTTCTCTGGGCCTTCGGCGATAACGTTTCTGATTGCCGATGTGAGCGGCAAGGGCGTTCCTGCGGCGCTTTTCATGATGAGGGCGAAGACTTCCATAAAAGGCATATCGCAGACCGGCAAGCCGCTAGCGGAAGTCGTAACGGAGGCGAACGATGCCTTGAGCCTCGATAACGGCGCGAACATGTTTGTAACGGCCTGGATAGGCGAGATCAATCTGGAAACGGGCGTAGTGACCTATGTCAACGCGGGTCACAATCCGCCGCTGGCAATCTCCGGCAGGCCGGATGCCGCCGGCCGCCGCACTCAATACCTGCGGACGAAGCCGCAGCTGGTAATGGGGATGATGCCGGGAATACGGTACAGAAGCGAGACCATGCGGCTTAAGCCCGGCGACGCCCTGTACCTTTATACGGACGGCATCACCGAGCAGCCGGACGCGAAGAACGTCCTCTTCGGCGAGGAGAGGCTTGAGAACGACATTGAAGGAATGCTTGCGAACGGTACGCCGCTTTTCGGCGGAGACAGGCGTTCCAGCCTTATCGGCGCGATTCAGGCCTGCGTCCGCGCGCATGGACTTGGCGTGGAGCAGGCGGACGACTGCACGCAGCTTCTCATCCGCTACAATGGCACGATTAGTTCACGTTCCTTCCCGTCGTCTCAGAAGGGCATCGCCGACGCATCCGCTTTTCTGGATGAAGTCCTGGAGGGCGGCATGAATGCCAAATCGGCGGCGTTGCACGTGATTCTCGACGAGATATGCTCGAACATCGTGAACCATTCCGGCGCCACGTTCTTCGAGGTGGCGATAGACCCAGCCTCGCCGGGCCGCCCGTCAATCCGGCTTGCGTTCACCGATGACGGCGTGGCGTACGATCCTCTGGCCCATGCCGACCCCGATACCACACTGCCGGCAGAGGAGCGCCCTATCGGCGGCCTTGGAATAATGATGGTCAAAAAGATGGCATCCGCCGTCTCCTACCGCCGCGAGAACGGCCGCAACGTGTTCACAGTAGGAATAAACATTCCCTGACCCTTTGACCAAAGGGGAAGGTTTTTGATATAATACAATCCAATGTCACAAGACGCGGAGAAATACATAGCGGCAAAGCGTATGATCGACGGCGCCAAGCGAATAATCATATCGGGGCACTTGAGTCCCGATGGAGATTCGCTGGGTTCGATGATCGCCCTTGCGAAAATGCTTTCGGGGCCGGAAAGAGAGGCGGTTGCCTCGGCAGACGTGAATTCGCTCGGAAAGCTCGCCTTTCTGGACGGTGTGGAGAAGATTCTGCCGGTCCGCAAGGCGAAGCATCAGAAGTTCGACCTCATGATAGCGGTCGATTGCGGCGGTGCGGACAGGATGCCGCCCGAACTGCGGCCGTTCGCCGAGAAGCTGCCCAAGATATGCATTGACCACCATGTCACCAACGACGGCACCTTCGGCGACGTGCAGATTGTCGATCCTTCGGCCTCCAGCGCGGGCGAGATAGTCTGGCGGTTCGCGAAGTTCCACGGCTACAAGCTCGACCGTGAAATAGCCGAGGCGCTTTGGGTCGCGCTCGTCACCGATACCGGGCGCTTTGCCTATGATTCCACGCGCGCAGCGACCCTCAGGGCCGCCGGCGATCTTCTCCGGCACGGAGTAAGGACGTCGCTCATCAACGACATAATCTACGGGACGTTCGCCCGCAGAGCCATAGAGCTCAAGAAGCGCGCCTGGCGTTCGCTCAAGATATGGAAGAACCGCAAGGTGGCCGAGGTCTCCCTCACGCGCGACGATTTTCGCGCGGTGAGGGGCACAAAGGCGGACGCTGAGGACATAATCGAGATACCGAGATCCGTCCTCAAGAACGAAATCGCCATCTTCCTGTACCAGATTCCCGACCGCACCAAGGAGACGCGCCTTTCGATACGGACGCGCGGCGACCTTGACGCGACGGTCATAGCGGCCAAGTTCGGCGGCGGCGGCCACCGCAATGCGGCAGGCTGCACCATCAAGGCCAACATGCCGACCGCAAAGAGGCGCGTCAGGGCCGCAATCAAAGAGTTTCTAAAGGCGCAGTGCAAAAAGACAATGCGCATTCCGCTTTCGGAGGTTTTGCCGTGAACAGGATTCTCGTTCTGACGGACGGCAAGGCTGGGCACGAAAGCCAATCAAAGGCTTTCGCGCGCGCGATGGGCCGCGAATTCGACGTCGTTCCCGTCCGTTTCGCCTTCCCGGGCGCAAAGGCGCTCAGCTATCTGTTCGACTCTATCGGCATCAGGACCGCGGCGCTTTTCCGTATCGGGGCGGAAATCAAGAGCGAGGCTGGCTATGCGGCGGTGGTCGGGACGGGCTCCGGCACGTTCTACGCGGCCAAGGCTATGGCGAAGAGGCTCGGCGTGAAATCGGCCGTTCTGCTGTACCCGCGCGGATACGACCTCAAGTCCTTCGGTGCGATTCTCGCACCCTCGTTTGATCGTCCGGCCAAGGCGGCGAACATCATTGCCACGCCCGGCAACCTCGTGGCGAACGATGCCGCGTTCTACGCTGCAGGGGTCGAATCGTTTCTGGCGAACGGCGGCGCGAAGCCTGAAGGTCGCGAAGCGGTCGCCGTAATAATCGGCGGCCCCAACAAGCGCTCCTCGATGACGGCTGAATGGATGGAGCGCGAGCTTGACAGGGTTTTCGAAGAGAACAAGGGGTCGCTTTTCTGGGTCACGACCTCCCGCCGCACGCCGCCAGACGTCGAAAGGGTCGTCGAAAGCTATCCTTGGGA
>JAGCPM010000229.1 GCA_017965685.1 Kiritimatiellia bacterium
CAAGGTCCTTGCCGCGCTTGCCGTACATCTTCTGCCCCTGCCCGGGCGCACCGTCCTGGGCGTAGCACTTCGGATCGTAATAGAGCGAAAGAAGCGAATTGACATGCTCCGAGGCCTTAAACACCACATCTCCGCCGCGCCCGCCGTCGCCGCCATCCGGACCACCGAACTCGACAAGCGCCTCCCGGCGCATCGACATCGCCCCGTCGCCGCCGCGCCCCGACCGCACGTGCACCACGACCTGGTCTATGAAAGTCTTCGCTTTCATTCGCCGCCTTCCGCCGCGTCGAACCTCGTCGGATTCTTGGCCATGAACTCCCAAGCGAACGCCTTGTACGCCTCCGCACCGCGCGAGCGAGGATCCAGAAAGACGACCGGCACGCCCATAGAAGGCGCCTCGGATACGCGCACGTTCCGCGGTATCGTAGACTCGTAAACCTTGTCGCCGAAATGCGCGCGGACCTCAGCAATCACGTCCTGCGTCAGGCGAGTCTGCGAATTGACCATCGTGAAGATTATTCCGTTCAGCTCCAGCGAAGGATTGACCGATGCACGGATCCTCTCTATCGAGCCGGTTATGAGAGCGAGGCCGTCCATCGCGAGGAACTCCGCCTGTATGGGTATGAGCACCCCGTCGCTGGCGACGAGCGAACTCGTCATGACTATGCCCAGCGAAGGCGGGCAGTCGAGTATGATGTAGTCGAACGCGCCCGAAGACTTCACCGGCGCTAGCGCGTTCCTTATCATCTCCAGCCTGTCCTCTCGGATGCCGAACTCCAGCTCCGCGCCGGCGAGATCGACTTCCGAAGGAATCACATTCAGGTTCGTCCACTTCGTCGGCTGTATTACATCCTCTATCGGCTTCTCTCCGAGAAGGACCGGATAGAGCGATATTCCGGGCTGCTTCTCGAGCCCCAGTCCGAGCGTCGCGTGGGCCTGCGGGTCGAGGTCTACCACGAGGACCGCCCTGTGGCGCGCCGAAAGCGCCGAGGCGAGATTCACCACCGTAGTCGTCTTGCCGACTCCGCCCTTCTGGTTTGCTATCGCTATGACTTTTGTCTTGCGTGCCATTGAAGGCTCCCTTCGTTTTGATGCCGTCAGAAAAGCTTGCCCTTGCCGCCGAGCTCGCGTATGTTCTTCCCCGCGCTGCGCCACACCTCGCGCCTCCACAGCTCGATGAGCGAAACGTCCCAAGGATTGTCCACCCCTACGAGCACAGCCGAGAACCTGTCGCCCCTCGCGCGCACGTCCAGTTTAACGCGCTCGACGACAGCCTGCAGACTGTCGGTCAGCACCACCTCGGAGAAATTGTCGCTTTTCAGCGAATAGCCGTAGCGCAGAATGCGGAAATCCTCGTCGTTCTCCTTAAGGAAATTGAAATACGACCTCGCCGCCTCGCTGAAGCCCTCCATCTCCACCTCGACCTCGCGCGGCGTTATGACCAGCGGCTTGTGCGCTTCGAGCCTTCCTTCGCGGACGCGCACCTTGTCTGGGAAATCCTCCAGTTCCGACACGAGGCTGTAGTTGACTATCGTGTCGCCGAAGGTCTCCAGTTCCTTTGAAGGCGAAAGGACGATCCGCACCTTCTGCGCGGCATACCAGCGGTCGAAATCGGGATTGCTGCTCAAGAAGCGAACTCCTTCTCGATGTCCACGTCGGCGAGCGACTTGACCACCCACCTTGCGCCGTCGTAACGCTGCTCTATGGCGTTGCCGCGGTTCAGCGCCAGCACGTTCATCCCGGCTGCGACTCCGCTCGCCACCCCTACCGTCGAATCCTCCACCACAACACAGTCCCGCGGCTCCACGCGCAAGAGCTCCGCCGCCTTCAGATACCCGCTGGGAGACGGCTTGCCCGCCTCGTACTCACCCGCCCCGAGAATCAGCGAAACGATTTCGCTTATCCCGCAAAGATTCGCCGCGTCAACAATATCGTCATGCGGGGACCCGGAAACTATCGCGCACGGCGCGATGGACGAGACTTTCAAGAAGAAATCCACCGAATCCTGTATTCTCATCGAGCGCGGATCGGCCGCCCGCCGGTTGTAGAAGCGCCTAAGCTCTATGGCGTCCTGCATGGCGGTCGCCTTCCCGAGCATCGGATACGCTTCGTGCAGCCAGTGGTGTATGTCTATCCAGTTGCGGCCTATGACATGCGGGAGTATTTCCTGCAGCGTCGCGCGCCCGCCGTGCGCCACGACCATGTCGAGCATGGCTTTGCTCCACGTCATCTCGGTATCGACAAGGGTGCCGTCGAGATCGAAAAGGAACGCCTTCGCCTTCACTTGCCCTTCCCGCAGCACTTCTTGTACTTCTTGCCGCTCCCGCAGGGGCACGGATCGTTGCGCCCGATCTTAGGCTCTTCGCGGACAATCGGTTTTTCGCCCACGAGCTGGCCGTCTTCGAACTTCCAGCCGTCCGCCTCCCTGACAAACGAGGCGCGCTCGTGGTGGTTGCAGAACTCGTTGCGCGCCGTATAGGAAGCGCGGAACTCCACCACTCCACGATCGTCGCCCTCGCCGCCGGCTTCGGTCTCGATTATCTCCAGACCGTGCCATTCGGCCGCCCGGCTCCAGGCGAGGCAAGTATCGTAATTGAACTCTTCCCGCACCCTCTTCACCGCGCTCTCCTTCAGGAACGCGATATGTTCGGTCGCGTACGCGCTGTAGCGCGCCCTCATCAAGGCTTCGGCGGTCTGAGCCTTGGCCCTTCCCTCGAGAATCGGCTCGCAGCACTCACCGTACGTCTTGCCGGACTTGCATGGACATGTATCTTCGCTTTTCATATAGTTTTGTATAGTTTACCAAAATCATGGCGGCAATGAGAAGCGCAAACGCTATGAAAAGAGGCTTGTCCCCCAGCCGGACATACCACGTATCCCCCTTCACCCCCAGTGAGACGGTCTCGACCATCGTACCCTTCTCGTCAACTAGCGGCCGGCCGTCGCGGGCGAGGAAAGAGTGCCTGCCATCCGGGAAAATCACGCCCGTTACGCCGGAATTACCGCATCTGAGTACCGGAAGGCCCGTTTCAATCGCCCTTGCGACTGCCTGCCAGGAGTGCTGCACGGCTTCGTGGGAATGCGAGAACCAGCTGTCGTTCGTTATGAACACGAGCACCTCCGCACCCATTTCGGCTAGCCGCCGAATCTGCGCCGAATCAGTATCCTCAAAGCAGATGGCGAGCCCTGCGACAGCTTCGCGCCCCAAAGCGAGCGTCACGGTCTTGAGTTCGCCGGGAGTGCACGAGCCGACCGGCGCGAACCTCTGCAGGCTCGTGAAGACCTTGTCGAACGGTATGAACTCGCCGAACGGCACGAGATGCACCTTGTCATATATCTGGCATCCTTCTTCGCCCCTCGTGAACACGCCGGCCGAATTATAGTCCCGTCTCTCGCCGTCGAGCCTGTTCCCGCCCGCGATCACCACCTTCGCACCAGTCGCTTCCATTAGCGAACGGACGAACGCGGCAGAGTTGGGCGAATCGACCTTGCCGAATTCTATCAGCGCGCTTTCGCCCAGCACGACCAGGGACGGAGAAAACGGAGCCACCATCGAGGAAAGGATTCCGTAAGTGCCAATAGGGTCCTCGCCTCTGGTGCCCGAAAAACAGCATGGGAAGTTCCTCTGGACAAGGGCTACGGAGGCGACATCGCCGCCCGCCGGCCGTTCATCGATTCCCGTGCCATCCGTCCGTGCGGCCGAATAGACGGCGAATACTATCGCGATAGGGATGACAGTCTCGACGGACCTCGCCCATGACGGAATCGCGAACGCATCTTTGCCCCGCCACATCCTCTCGGCCATGCTTGCTATCGTGCCGTTCACCATCACGACCAAGGCGCTCAGCAGATACACCCCGCCGAGCGATGCCGGCGCGCCGAATCCTGCCATTACTGGCGCCACACCCAAATGATTCCACGCAAAACCGCCGAACAGACGCGACCGGACCAGTTCCAGTCCCGCGAAAAGAAGCGGTTCGGCGACAAAAAGCGCGAAAAGCCGGCGGCCGTACGAATTTTCCTCTTTCGTCCACGCCCACATCTTCGAAGCGAGATACGCGTACATGGCGAAATAGCCCGAGCAGTAGACGGAAAGCGCGAACCAGCCGAGCGCCACGAGATACCACGGTCCGCCGTTCTTTATTATCGCCGGCATCCACGAAAGAGTTCCGAGCCAAAACACGAGTCCGTTCGCGAACCATATCTTCACCGCTCTTCCCGTCGGCGCGCGCCTTGTCAGCCACATCAGCGGCGCTAGCGCGAAAAGCACGTCAAACGATTCGCCGACCGGCGGAAATGCCGCCCACAGCAGATAGGCGGGCAGAATCCAAAGAAACTTGGCCGCTCTCAATGCAATGTTCCTCAGCATTTGCAGGATCCAGCCCCTTTCTTTTGCGTGATCCAAAGGTCGCCGCGCTTGTACGTCTCGATTTCATCCGATTCGTAAGGTGCGGGCTTCGTGAGAGATATGAAAAGGGGCGCAGACTGCTTTTCGGCGAACGTGAACGGGAAACCGCAGGACGCGAGAAAGGCCTTGTTTTCCTGAGAATTTTCCGGGCTCGCCGCAAGAGCCTTCACGCCCAGCCCCTTCCATGCGGCGATAGCCGCCGAATTGAACGCGTAACACGTCCAGTCCCCAGTTATGTCCGTTACGCCAAGCGACTTCAGAAGCCTCAGCCCGGCGAGGTCCGAGACCTCCCACTTAAGCCGACCGTCCCTGATTTGCTTTTTGACCTGCGCGCGGAGTTTCGGGAACTTTGACTCGGGAGTGTACACGGGCAGCGATTCGCGATCCCTGTCAGGAGCGCAGTCTTCGCCGCCTTCGAAAGGAGGAATCGTCTCTTTTCTGTAGGATGCGACCTTTTCTTCTATCGCAGCGACCCTCTCTTCATCAAGTCTCCTCACAAGCTCGCGCCTCAATTCGTTCAGCATGGAGACCGGGACGAAAAGTTTTTCCGGATCGTCCA
>JAGCPM010000230.1 GCA_017965685.1 Kiritimatiellia bacterium
CAGGGAGTATCACAAGCTGTGAGGCCGTTCTTCTCGATAATCGTCCCCTGCTGCGACGTGGAGCCGTATCTGGATGAATGCCTGGCGACTGTGCTTGGCCAGTCTTTCGCCGACTGGGAGTGCATACTGGGCGTGGAGACTTCGAAGGACAGGACGGAGGAAATGGTGCGCGGATACGTCGGGCGCGACCCGCGCTTCAGAATGTTCACAGGGCCGCGCAGCGGTTCGTGCTCCGCCTCGCGCAACACCGGCGTCGACATGGCCCGCGGCGAATATGTAATCTTCCTCGATGGTGACGACACGATTGCCGAAGGCTCACTGCAGCAGCTCCACGACAAGATCGCCGAGCACCCTGGCGCAGACATATACCCCTGCGCTATGCCGGTCATCGACGAAGTGCACGGTGGCGAACTGCCGGTCAGGGACAACTATCCCGCCGGTTTCTCCGGCGAGCTGACGGGACCGGAGGCCACGCTCATGATCTACGCCCGCCGCCGAGACCCTTGCCCGATGCTGCAGCTTTCCGTATTCAGGCGAGGACACCTCGCCGACAACAATCTCAAGTGTCTGCACGGAATGAAGCGCCAGGACAGCGAGTTCGCGCCGCGCGCCCTATACCTCGCCAGCCGAGTGATTCCGATACACGTGCCCTTCTACCTCTACAGGATAAGGTCAGGCTCGATATCGACCCTCGCAAAAAAGACCGACTATTTCCTCAAGGACTACGCCGCGATACTGAAGTCGCTCCTCGCGTTCCACTCCAAAGTATCGGCGGAACCGGGCTTCGACAAGCGCATCTCGGCGTACTGGGCCCGGCACTGGCTGACGTGGATATTCTACCGCTGGTTCTCGACGCGCGCCATTCGTGGCACTGCGCAATCATACAGGGCGGAAACCCTCAACAGGATTTTCGCCGGCGGCTTCGGCGACTTCGATGCGCTCGTGCGCGCGGCGTCACGCCCGCGCCGGATAGCGGCCGTGTTCGTGAAGCTCTTCGCCGGCCATCCCTCCCTGGCCTGGCTCGCCGACGCTTTCTTCCTCTTCGCCTACAACCCGCTCGCAGGACTTAAGGGATAGCGCCCGCCGTCATTTCTCGAACGATGACTTTCCGGGAAGAATCGACTCGAAGGCCCTCGCCACTTCGGCGAAAGTCCCATCCGGGTCGGAGATGCGCTCCGTGTCATTTATGCATATCTGGCGGTACGCCTGCCGGCGGATTGCCGCGCACACTCGGCCGAGGCTGCGATCATCGAGCTGGAAGGTCTCGCCGATGCGCTTCTCATTGGACGGGAAGAAACGGCCTGTCACAATGTCCCATGCACACGCGAGCCAGTGGCTGACGCCCTCATCTATGCGGAAGCGGCTGCGAGACGTCCTATTAAGTATCTCCGGCTGCGAATTCCATATCTCAGCGAAAGTCGACTTCAGGTGCGGCAGTGGCAGGTGCCCGAACGTCCCCGGAATCCACGCCTTGTTGACGGCGAAGGAAACCACGTTCTTTACGGCGCGGGCGAACCCCAGCGAGCGCACATCGGCGAACTTGCGGAAGTTCTTCCACAAAAGCTTCTCGACATTCAGGCCCAGCTTCAGCACGCCTGCGTTGTTGACGACTATGCGGCTTGCGGGCGAGTAGCCAATCCACCGGGGAAACCCGAGATCGCACGGTATGACAGGAAGCCCATTCCTGAAAAATTCGTCCGGCCCGGCGGGGCGCAACAGGAACATGTCGTCGTTGAAAAGGACAAACCTCTCCGAAAGATCCGGTATGCGGTGAAGGTTCAATTCAATGGTGTCGGAATGGAATGTCGGCAGGTGTCCGGCCGGAATGTAGTCCGCATGGTTCACAAGTCTCAGCTTCGGATTAGATTCGTCGAGCCAATCAGGCTTCTGCCCGCACGTTACGAAGAACACGCGGTCCGCCCACGGCGCAAAGAGCTCCACTGCGCGAAACCAGTAGCGCAACAGTCCACAGTCGCGGTAGCGGCAGTCGGCATTCGCCTCGCCGCCTGCGCGATTTTCCGCGGAAACGCTTTTTTCGTATTTGCGCTTCTCGGCAAGCCAAGCCGGGTCGGAGCCGTCCACCCACGTAAGCACGAAGTCTATTTTTTCCATATCGGCCATTGTCCTTGCGTTATGCATGAATAAGTGATTGCAGCCACCCGGAGACGAACCACGCTGCGGCACAGAGCGAGAGGGCCAGGGCGGCGAAGACGGCATGGTCGCGCCAATAGGCGCGGGCCTCGGACTTGCCGAAAAACGCCGAGAACACTACATGAGACTCCCATGGTATCTGGATAAGCGCAAATCCGATGATTGTCGAGAATATCACACCGTCAAGCTTGTAGGCGTCCGGCAGGAATATGACGAAGAGTATATTCGTCGTGAGGTTCACGGCACCTGCGACTATCGGCTTCCAGCGATCCTGTCGCCAGAGCGAGGCGGCCGACTTGAAGGCGAGAAGCACCTGCCGCGACTGCATGATGTAGAAGTAGAGCACCATCAGGACGGGAGTCAGCGAGTGGCACACCAGCTCGGGATCGTTTTTGGTCCATATCTTTATGAACGGCTGGTAAAGCGCCGTCATCGCGACCGAGCAGAAGATGACGGCCGCCATAGACAGGCGGTTCATCTTCCGGAAGAGGCGGAAGTTCGTCTCCTTGGACTCGGTGTATATCTTGTTGCCGAATCCGCCCGTCATCGAAGCGTAGACTATGGCCACCAGGCTAGCCACGTTGGCTACGACATAGTAGTAGTTTCCGTACGCCGCCACGGCGACAAGGCCGAGGAATGCGGAAATCACGAGGTTGTCGGTCGAGTGGGTTATCACGCCGCCGACCTTGTGCATGAAGATTGACTTCACGTCCGAAACGACGCGGCGGCGCAGAGCGGGCGGCAGGATGCCTCTTGGCTCGATGTCGGGGAAGAGCCTGCGCGACGCGGACACAAGCAGGACGTTCTGCACGACGGTGAAGATGACGGTGGCGAGCACGTAGTGGTAGTAGTTCCGCGTGACGAGCAGAATCAGGAACACCACGACGTACTGCGCGATGGAAACCGCGGTACGTATGTTCGTGATGACGTCGTTGCGGTGATGCGCCCCCAAAACGACGCCACGATACGCGAAAAGAAAGTAGCTTGCTGCGGTATTGACGAGGTGTATGACATAAAGGACGTGCAGGTCTATGTCTGGCGGCACTGCGCCATGGACGAGCTTGCCCAGAAACGGCAGGAGCGCGAGGCCAACAATGAATATTATCGCGCCGACACAGCGGTATACGGTCCTGTAGAACTTGAGGTACGCGCAGAGAAGTTCTCGATCGTCATCCGCGACAGGCTTGTACATTGAGCAGACGACTGCGGTTCCGAAGCCGAGCTCGGCGAGCATCAACACGCCGAGAATCGAGCTGAAAAGCCCGTTTAGTCCAAGGTACGCCGGTCCCAGCAGCCACAGGAACAGCGTGCGGTTGAGGAAAGGGAACAGAAGTTTGATGCCGCTCGCCATCGCGTTGGCGAACATGTTGCGCTTTACGTTCTTCTTGAAGTCGAGTCTCACTGGGTCTTTCTCCTTCAGCGCCCGAGGACGCGCTTCAGCCGCCGCGCCAGTTTTGGCTTCAGCGTCATCCAGGGAATGGCCGTCCTCAGAAGCGGCTTGCGGGAGCGCCGCAGGCTGCCGGGAACGTCGCCGGGAAGAACAAGGCCTTCCGCGCACGCCCACTCGACCAGCGAGACGTACTCGTCAAAGAATCTGAAAGCGCGCTTCGTCCACCCCTCCCACGGCTTGGGACGCGCTATGAAATGGACGAACAGGCGGGCCCGATCCTTGTTCATCCTGTAGACATCCTGCACTTCCGGCGCATCGACCACGAAATTGAGGCATGCGTTAAGAGTACTCTCGTCCAGCTGATGGTAGTAAAGAAGCGATTTGTCCACAACGCCTACGTCCCGCTCCGGCAGGACCTTCATCTGCAACTCGTGCCATATTTGCGCAAACCGGCGGTAGCGTTCGATCGAGAACGAACAAAACGAAGCCGAGCCGGACGTCGCGTACCGCGCCTCTTTTCTCGCCTCGCCGGCGACTTCCGCGATATCGCGCCGCCAGACGTCCAGTATGGCTTTCGGTATGGAGCGGCCGTCTTCGCCGAAGAAGTGTCCCCTGAACGCATCCGGCATTTCGTCCGGCGAGCGCAGGCGGAAGTGCATTCCGGCGGGCGAATCGGGCTTGAGTATGCCTGAAACGTTTCCGGTGAAAAATGCGTCCGAATCGGCCCATGTGGCGAATTCTGTTTCCGTCTGGAGCATCACGTGCGCCTTGAGGCATGTAAGCGACCGTCCGTTCCCGTCAAGCGGAACGACCTTGACGTCTCCGAACTGCCCCAGCACGCGCCCGGCCTCGGGCGTAAACTTCTTGACCCCGACGATGAAAGGCTCTTTCATGCCGGCCTTTCGCGCCGATGCAATGAGAAGAAAGATTCCCCAGACGTAGTTGATATCTCCTATGGTAACTATCGTATTGTCCATTTGCGCACTCTCCTTCACGGCATTGTCCAGTAGCCGGGCAGCGTTGTCACGTCCTTCGCCGGAACGTGGCGGGCGCCCGGCGGAGCTCCGGTTGGCGTCATGAGATATCCGCACACCGACGCGGCCGGCGCGATTGTCTCCCAGACCGTGTACTCGCTCGCCGCGACCGTCTGGTACTCTACGTTCCCCCACCGCCGCCAGATAGGACACTTCGTCGCCAGAGCCTTGTCCCCTCCGTAGACGAACTC
>JAGCPM010000231.1 GCA_017965685.1 Kiritimatiellia bacterium
ATAGACGCGCGCCATCTGCGGATACTCCGCGTCCGGCGGAAGAAAGGTGAACTCAAACTCGAAATCCTCGTAAGGCACGTCCCCATCCAGATTGTACATGAGGCTCCCCCGATATACGCCGTCCTTCACCTTGACACTTGTCTTGTACAGGTAACGCATGCCCTTTACGATCAAGACGAACGTGTCACGCGGCGTCTTCATGCCGTACAGAGGAATGCAGTTGTCCCAGTTCTCAGACGTCGAGCATACGCCATTCGTCTCGTGGAACGTGCCCAGCAAGCCGTTTGGCAGCACAAAGTATCCGGCCTCGCCCTTCTTTGCCACCGCGAACGACGGCACGACCTCGAACGTCTTCACGCCCGCGCCCAGATCGGCAGCGGGAATCCGCAACGTCGCGACGTTCCCTTCCCTGACAAGCGGAAATTCGTGCCTCTCCACGCGTCCGTCAAGATACGTCGCAACCGTAGTCAGCGTGAGATCCCCGGCACCGGCCGTTAGCGTTGCGCAGATTGCGAAAACAGCTAATGATGTATGCATATTCATTTTGTGTGTTACCTCTTGAAGTGAATGACAAATCCTCCGCCGGAAGCCATGTGGAAGGACAGTTCCTCGCCCGCCTTGACGGACTTCGTCTCGTGGACGTACTTCGTCGGGTTCGCGTCCGCGTCCGCGGCATCGCGAAACACTTCGGCCTTCCAAGTCCCGGTCCCGAGGAAGTCGGTCTTGAACGCGAAGTCGCGCGCGTCCCTGTTGGAGATCGCGGCTGCGAACCAAGAGCCGTCCTTGGCCTTGCGAGCGGCCGCGGCAAAAGACTCCGGGCAGCCGCCCAGGCCCACAGTCGCGTCCCAGACGACAGGCGTCTTCGCCATGAACGAGAAGCACTCCATGTTCTTCTCGTACTTCGTCGGCGAGTCGGCGAGCATCTGGAGCGGCGCCTCGTAAAGAGCCATCAGCGCCATCTGGTGCGCACGGGTGCCGACCGAGCCGGGATTGCGCCCGTTGCCGCGATAGTCGCCGATGGGGTAGTTGTCCATCGCGCCCGGCGTGTAGTCCATCGGGCCGGCCGTCATGCGAAGGAAGAACGCGGCCACGTCATTGTACGGCATGTCCTTGTTCTTGCGGGACCATTTCATCTGCTCCAGCCCGTGGATACCCTCGTAGTTGAGGATGTTCGGGAACTTGCGGTGGAGACCAACCGGACGGTACGCGCCGTGGTAGTCGAGCAGCATCTTGTGCTTCGCGCACACCGCCGCGAACTTCTCCAAGAATTCCGCCACTTGCGCGTCGCCGCGGTCCATGAAGTCCACCTTGAAGCCCTTCGCGCCGAGCTTCGCGAAATGTTCCGCGACGCGCTCTTCGTCGCCGAAGACCTGCGCCCACGCCATCCAGAGGATTATGCCGACGCCTTTCTTGTTCGCGTAGTCGACGAGGTACGGAACGTCAACCTTCGGGCTGAACTTCCAGATATCGAGATTCGCGCTCCAGCCTTCGTCGAAGATCACATACTCCACGCCGTTCGAGGCGGCGAAGTCGATGAAGCGCACGTAGCCCTCTGTGGAGCAACCCGCGCCGCCCTTGTTGTCGAAGTCGTTCCACCAGTCCCACGCCACCTTTCCGGGCCTGACCCAGGAAAAGTCGCCGTCCGCCGGACGCGCAAGCGCATACACGATGTCCGACTCGCAGAGCTTCGACGGAGCATCGGCGAGTGCGAACACGCGCCAAGAAAGCGGGCGAGGCGCAGAGGCTTTCGCGATGAAGTCCTCCTCGCCTTTCACGGCAATCTTGCGCTTGCGCGCGCCGCCTTCGGAAAGTTCCGTCGCCTTCGGATATTTGGCGAACAGCGACGAAAGGCGCACTCCCGCAACCGTCTCGCGCACATCGCCAAAGTTCCATGCCGGGTAGTCCGCGACGTCGCTCTCCGTCACGGCAACGGTCGTCCCGCCGCACGAATAGACGAACGGCAGATAGTACGCCCATCCTTCGTCAGTCTTCAACGCGGAAGCGTCGGCGAACTGCGGGACAGTCTCCTCGCAGCCTAGCATCTTGCGCGGCGTCCTTTTGAACCAGCAGCGGGCGTTCTTGGGTATCGTGAGGTCGGCCTTTTCGTCAGTTACGGCGCCGCTCTTCTTCAGCTCGAAACGGTACGCGACGCCGTCGGGACGCGCAACGAGACGCACGGCAAAATCGCTACCGAAATCCACAAGCCGCTCCTCGTGGCCAGCATCTATGCAGCCCTTCTTGTATATTGGCGTGGCAACCTCCGTCGTCTTGACCGCCGAACCCTTGACGGGCGAATTGACTTCAGCGCCGCGGCCCAAGTCCACACCATCGACAAGAAGTCCGATCTCGGTGCGCGGCACGACGACCTTGCCGTCCTTTGCGACTTCGTAGGACAGTGGCTCTGAATACAGCCTTATCGAGTTGCCTTGGCTTTCAGCAGCAGCGACCGGCCCGGCGGAGTCCGCAAAAAACTTCTTCCAGCGCGGTATGTAGTAGTCGCGCAGGAGTTCCTGGTATTCGCGGTGTGCGTAGTCCTCGACTCTGTCGCTGCCGCGCTGCGGGTCGTACCACGTCGTCACCATCCTTCGCCACGCCGCCGCACCACGCTCGCCAGCACGCGCCCTGGCGCGTTCCAGCCACGTCTCAAGCCGAAACTCCGCAGGCGCTTCGAGCGCCGCAAGGCTCTCCGCCTCCTTCAGAAACTGCGCACGGGCGTTGGCGTCGTCCTTCAGCGACGGGACGAGCGCGCGGCACCTGTTGGCGATCACCTGTCGCTTCAGGTCGTAGAGGTCGAACGCGAACTCGCGCGTCTTGCAGACGCCCGCCCCCGCCTCCATCAGCTCCAGCGCCTTTTCAAGTTTCGCCGCATCGTAGTAGAGACCGCCTCTCGGACCCCACGCGCTGACCCTCACCGCATCCCACGAAGGCTTCGCGCAGATAAGATTCTCGACCGTACCCTCCTGTCTGCGAGGACAGGCATACGCCGTTTCGGCGAGAATCTTCCACGCCTGATGGAGTTGAGAGTTGAGAGTTGAAAGTTGAGAGTTGGATTTGGTCAGGCCGTAGCGGTCGTCAACCCAGTTGTCGAGCCATGCGGCGAGTTCGGCGTCCGTAAGTTCGCTTCCGGCGCTCTGCATCATCATGTGCTCGAAGAGGTCGTAGCAGACGGGATTCGTGAAGAACCCCTCGGAGAGCGCGCCATAGCCGCGGAACGTCTTCGCGCCTTTGCCCTTCGCGGCGCACCCCATGTGCGCTAAAGTCTTGAGGTTGCCGTAGAGGCCGTGGTTGCCGCCGAAGTTCAACACCTCGCACCATATCCACGGGAGTTCCCCGTATTCGAGGTTGCATACAGCGTCATTCTTTGCGAGAGAACTCATGTCATACACAAGCGCTTCGATCAGCGTGAAGCGCGGGTCGAGTCCGGCACGCACATCCGGTGTCGGATTCCACTGCCACGCCTGCACTACCCACGTCACGCCGGGGAACGCCGCCTGCTGCGCGCCCTGCACCGCGCATGTCGCAGCGGTGACGTTGATGCCCCCGGCTTTGCCACCCTCGTGGAAAAGGTCGCCCGCCAGATACTTCGGCTTGATACCGTAGACCGCCTCAAGGTTGCGGTACCACGTCGCGGCGAACTTCGCGAAGTCGGGTCCGGTAGGATTGACCATCGGCGGTCGCTCGTAAAGCCCCCACCTGCCCTGCGGCAGATCGCCCTTTGGCATCATCCCGAAGAAGCCCTGCAAAATCGGCTCGATCCCCTTCTCGCGCATTTTCGCGCAGATGCGGCGGCCGCGCGCGCCGTCCGCGTCGATCGTCGCCTGATCGAGCGGTCCGCCCTCGCCGTAGAGATTGTCCATGAGCCACCAGGCCCTCGCGCACTCATCGGGGATGAAATCCGCTATCGTCTTCTCGTCGTAGCCGAGCTCGCGCAGCGTCGCCTGCCACACCTTGAACGTGCCATCCAATACCAGCGCGACATTGTAGCCCGCCTTGGCAAGGCGGTCGATCTCCGCATCCCAGTCCGCATCGGTGTAATACGCGAAGGTGTAGGAAAGCGTGCAGTAGTTGTACGCCAGCCGCACGGGCGGCGGCGGCTCAGGCGCGGCAAATGCGGCGCAATTTGCCAATATGCCAACAGCCAATGTTGCCAGCACCTTGCCATTTCCACAACTCCATAATTTCATATTCTCATTCTCCTTTCTTATCTTATGCGCCGACGAAACGGATGACGAAACCG
>JAGCPM010000232.1 GCA_017965685.1 Kiritimatiellia bacterium
AGGCGGTCAAGTATTTCCAGACGGTCTGGGCGGGATACAAGACGAAGCCGTTCGTGGTTTTGGGCAGCCATGCGGGAGGCCGGAAGAAAATAGCCGCTGCGATAGCGGAACGCTGTCAGGCGACATATCCGATATACGCCGGAGCTTCGGTCGCGAACGCATCCGGCGAGAATGCCGTGAAGGGCGAGGACCGCGTGTACGTTTTCGATTCGACTTTGCAGAAGGTCCTCTACTCCGGCTCCGATCCGCGCGAAGCGACGGGAGTCGCCGCGAGCGCAATAATGGCAACGACAACCCCGATGACGGCGAAGCAGTTCGAATACCTTCTCGATTGGGAGATTCCCAACCTTCCCGGCCAGGCGTTCAACAGACTCAAGGAATACAGGGAGAAGTTCAAGGCGGAGTCGGCGAAATACGATGAAGACTGGAAGCGGCTCTCGAAAGACGCCGAAATAACGAAACTAGCCAAGCTCGTGTCGTTCACGGAAGAGGTCAAGGATCGCGACCCGAACTCAAAGCAGGCCCAGAAGCTTACCGCAGGCATGCTTGCCGGGGCGATAAAGAAATACGAATCTCTCAAGGACAGCGAAAACCCCGATGTCGTGCAGGAGGCCAAGAATTGCCTCGCGGAACTCAAGTGGGTCGCGGCGACCCTCGAATGAAACACCTGAAAACGAAGAAATGAAGACAGAATTCGAGAACATAACCGAGATACTGGACCGCAACGCTGCAGAGTGGCCGGACGATGTGGCCCTGGTCGAGATAAACCCGCAGGAACTGGAATCCCGCCACACGACATGGCGCGAGTACTCGCTCATCGAGAGTTCGCCAGTAGACAAGTTCCGCTCGCAGATGACGTGGAGCGAGTTCGAGGAGAAGGCCAACCGCTTCGCGAACTTCCTCCTGAGCAGAGGGCTCATGCGCGGCGACAAGGTGGCGATACTCCTCATGAACTGTCTCGAATGGCTGCCGATCTATTTCGGCGCGCTGAAGGCGGGATGCCTTGCCGTGCCGCTCAACTTCCGCTACACCGCGGACGAGATAAAATACTGCCTTGAACTCTCGGACGCGAATGCGCTCGTCTTCGGGCCGGAGTTCACGGGCCGCGTGGAGCAGATAACGGACGCCATGCCGCGCAGGGTCAAGATGCGCCTCTACGTGGGCGACGATTGCCCCACCTTCGCCGAAAGCTACCAGCGGCTGGTGAAGTACGCTTCAGCCGCGTCGCCGGCGTTCCGCCACAAGCCCGATGACGAGGCGGCGATATACTTTTCGTCCGGCACGACCGGCTTCCCGAAAGCCATAGTGCTGCAGCACAAGGCGCTTCTCCACTCTTGCAAGGTCGAGCAGAACCACCACGGCCAGACGAAGGACGACGTATTTCTCTGCATCCCGCCATTGTACCATACCGGCGCGAAGATGCACTGGTTCGGATCGTTCCTCGTCGGCGGCAAGGCCGTCCTTCTGAAGGGAGTGAAGCCTGAGTGGATCATAAGGTGCATCAGCGAGGAGAAGTGCACGATAGTGTGGCTGCTCGTCCCTTGGGCGCAGGACATCCTCGATGCGATCGAGAGGGGTGACGTCCGGCTCGACGAATACGAACTCGGGCAGTGGCGGCTGATGCACATAGGCGCGCAGCCGGTCCCGCCCGCGCTGATAAAGCGCTGGAAGAAGGTTTTCCCCCACCATGACTACGACACCAACTACGGGCTTTCCGAATCGACGGGACCGGGTGCAGTCCATCTGGGCGTGGAAAACACCGACCACGTGGGCGCGATAGGCGTGGCAGGATACGGCTGGCAGGCGAAGATCGTGAAGCCGGATGGCGTGACCGAGGTCGCTCCCGGCGAAGTGGGCGAGCTCGCCGTCAAAGGGCCGGGCGTGATGAAGGAGTACTACCACAACATGGCCGCGACCGCCGAAATACTGAAGGAGGACGGCTGGCTCCTGACGGGCGACATGGCCGAGATGAAGGACGGCTTCATATACCTCGTCGACCGCGCGAAGGACGTGATCATCTCGGGCGGCGAGAACCTCTATCCCGTTCAGATCGAGGACTTCCTCAGGACGAACGGCGCGATCAAGGACGTCGCGGTGATCGGTCTTGCTGATGCGAGGCTGGGCGAAATTGCGGCGGCCATAATATCCGTCAAGGAAGGAATGTCGCTCACCGAGGACGAGGTGAACGATTTCTGCCGCGCGCTGCCGCGCTACAAGCGGCCGAGGAAGATCATCTTCGCCGACGTGCCGCGCAATCCCACCGGAAAGATCGAAAAGCCGAAACTGCGCGCGATGTACGGCGCGGCCGGACTCGTCGCCCAGCAGAACGGCCTTGCCTGAAAAGGGGGATCGTCTGAAGACCCTCCTCCACGTCTGCTGCGGGCCTTGCGCCAGTTCGTGCATCCCGCGGCTCAGGGAAGAGGGGATTGACGGCATCACGCTCCTTTTCGCGAATTCCAACATCGACACGCGCGAAGAGTTCGAGAAACGCAAGGCTGCGGCGGAAGTCCTGGCCAAGGCGGAAGGCGTGAAGATCGAGACTCTTGAATACGACCACGGCGATTGGCTGGAGAAGGTCGCGAAGGGATTCGAGAATGAGCCGGAAAAAGGCCGGCGCTGCGAAAGATGCTTCCGTTACAACCTTGCCAAGGCCGCCGAATACGCGGCCAGGAACGGATTCGACGCATATACGACCTCGCTGACCGTCTCTCCCCACAAAGTAACCGGCATGATCTTCGCCGCGGCAAGTGCCGCCGCTCCTTTTCTTGAGATGGATTTCAAGAAAAAGGAAGGTTTCAAGAAGTCTGTCGGGCGGGCGGCCGAACTGGGACTCTACAGGCAGGCGTATTGCGGCTGCGAATTTTCCAAGGCGGAATCGGAAAGGAGAAGCGGAAAATGAAACGCGTCCTCGTTACCGGCGGAACGGTGAGGCTGGGCCTTGCCATGGTGGAGTGCCTCAGAGCGCGCGGCTGGGACGTCGTGACGTCTTCGCACAGACCCTATTCCGGCGCCGATTTCATGGCGGATTTCACGAAGTCCGGCGCAGCCGAAAAGCTTTTCTCCAGAGTCGGCCATATCGACGCGCTCGTGAACAATGCGGGGCTTTTCGGCGAGGCGGAAGGCCTTCGCGCGGTGAATTACGATTCGCCGAGGCGTCTCATCGAACTCATGTCTGCCAGTGGCGGAGCGGTCGTGAACATCCTCGACGCGTCACACGGAGAAGGGGAGTATTATGTCCTCAAGGCAAAACTTGCCGCATACACCGTAGATGCGGCGAAGCTCTATGCGCCCAAGCTTAGGGTTAATGGCGTCGCGCCCGGAGCGGTGTTCGCGCCAGAAGGCGCGCACGTCAAGGCGGGGCGGAATCTCGTCGGCAGGCCGAAGGCGGAAGATGTCGCCTCGGCGGTGGCTTTTCTGCTCGAGAACGGAAGCGTGACCGGAACGATCATACCGGTAGACGGAGGCTCGCATATCGCATGAATGCGGATTCTCCGGTCGGTTTCTTCGATTCGGGCGTGGGCGGCCTTTCGATCCTGGATGCCTTCAAGCGGCTTTGCCCGGATGAAAAGACGGTCTACATTGCAGATTCGGCGAACTGTCCCTACGGCTCGAAGCCTGCCGAGGAAATCGTGCGGCTTTCGAGGGCCAACGCCCGGAAGCTCATCGCGGACCACGGATGCAAGATGGTGGTCGTCGCCTGCAACACGGCTACTGCGGCCGCTATAGACGTCTTGCGGCGCGAATGGCCCGACATACCCTTCGTTGGGCTAGAGCCGGCGGTGAAGCCGGCCGCGTTCGCCTCGAAGACGGGAATCGTAGGGGTTCTTGCGACCCAAGGCACCTTCAACGGCCGGCTCTACCGCGAAACCAAGGCGCGCTTTGCGAAAGACGTGACAGTGATCGCCACCGTCGCCGACGAGCTCGTGATGCTTGTCGAAAAATACGTGAAGGTGGATTCGCCAAGGCCAAAGCTAGAAGAGATTGACGAGGTCATGGCCGCAGTGAGAAAGAGGATCGAGCCGATTCTCGCGGCGGGCGCGGACGCAATAGTCCTCGGCTGCACGCATTTTCCGCACCTCAGGCGGGCGATCGAGAATGTCGCATCCGGCCGGGCGATCGTCATAGATCCCTCGGATGCCGTTGCCCGCCGGGCGAAAAGCCTCATTGTTGATTTACTATGTCAAACGACTGCCTCTAAGCGGATGGCGGGGTTGGAGGTTCCCCATTTTTTCGGGCATGAAAACGTTAGCAACCCTGTAAACAAAGGGTGAAGTGAAGATTTCCA
>JAGCPM010000233.1 GCA_017965685.1 Kiritimatiellia bacterium
GGTCATAGGTTCCGGCAGGTCCGCTCACGACCACAGCGTCGCCAAGGTTGAGCGCACCGACTTCAGTCATGGAAAGGAGCGTCGAATATCCCTCAACAGGGCTTATCGCATACGCCTTCACGCCTTCGGGCAGCACGAAGCTCGATTCATAGAGGTTGCCGAAGGTGCCATAACCATCCGCGCCGATGGTGATCTGCACGGTCGGCATTTCCTCTGTCGGGACGAAACGCGCGCCCATTATCGCGCCCTTGCCGAAGCCAAGGTAGTAGACCGACTTGGCGGTATTCTCGCCGTAAAGACGCACAAGTTCTCCATCGGAGGCTTCATGGCTATCAACAACCTGCCCATTCAGATACATTCTGACGGTGCAGCCCTCACGCGCCCAGTAGAACACTTCGAACTTGCCTGCCCGGCCTGCGTTCATTGCGACCATGTAACTGCCTGCGTTATTGTCGCCGGCTGTCGAAGTCTGGGATATGCTGGAGCTGCTGTTGGCGTATGCGGTGCAGTACGCGCCCTTCGAAACAACCGTAGGCGTGGTATCTCCAATCGTCCAGTTCAGCGTCTCGCTATGGTTATATATCTGGACCTTGCGGGAGTTGCCGCTACCGGCATGGAAGTAGATGCCGTCAATGTTGGTAAGCGCGGTCGCGATGTCGCCTGACATTTCGTTCCATGTCCATGTTGTGGTGTTGTTGATGACCTGCTCCACGCCGAAATCGGGTGAGCGGACGCAAGGCGCCACTTCCACCGTGTCACCTTCGATGACGCCCTCGTCGATCATGCGATTGTAGAGGCGCTTGCCGAACGTGATGGCACTCGCCGCGTCGAAGTGCTTGTTGTCGGAAAGCATCGTCAGATCGTATATATCGACCACGTGCATGTTGTTGTTTTCGGTTTCTTCGATCGTCTTAAACTGATTGTCGAGGTTGACCTTGAAGAGCGAACTCTTGCGCGGCACATTGCCGCAGAAGAAGGGAAGATCGAGATAATCGTCGTTGCTCAGTTTCGTCGCGAGGTGCTGGCGGACGTAATTGACCATCTCGGTGAGATTGTCGGCGTAATTGCCGTTATTGTTGTCGCTCTCGCCCTGATGCCAGATGATGGCCTTTACTTCGGGCGTCTTGTTGTCGGCAATGAGCGCATCGAGCGCGGCATCGATGTTCTCGATCCAGGCCTTGAGCATGGACTGTCCGTCGTAGGTGACATCGTTCGTCACGAAGGTGCGTCCGGCGCTGACGGTCGCTGCAAGGAAGTCCGCGTCAGCCGACCAGTGGTAGCCCGCGCCATAGCCGGGAAGCCAGGCATTGTCGTGACTGCTCGGCGAGTTGTTGACGCTGGGATTCACTGAAGTACCGCCGTAGCTAGTCTTCACGACATAGAACTCGGTGCCGAGCGCCTGGGCGAGCTGATAGTAGACCTCGGTATCGTAAGCCCACTTGTCTGACGGCGCCCAAGCGGAGAAAGTGCCTAGCTCCGTCGAATCGGAAACCGTACTATGGTTGGAAACGAGCGCGAGCTCATTGTTCGCAAGATACGCGGGAAGATCGCTATTGGGGATACGCCCTTCCGTATTCGACTGTCCGCCAGTAAGGAACACAGGGACTGTCGAAGGCTCCGGCGTTGCCTTCTTTACTATCGTTGCGCTGACAGTCTTGTTTTCGGTATCGACGGTGAATTCAGCGCCGAGATTGGCAGCAAGGCCGGTAAGTTCAATTTGGCTTGCAAGCATTGCCGCGCCAGTTCCGGCAAGGGTGGTATAGCTGAAGAGGTTGGTGACGGTATCAACGGCCCACTCGCTATCGCCCGCCAAAATGATCTTAGCGCCTTCTGCGATGGTGAGCGTATTGGGCGCGATGCCTAACGGCATCGTCACAGAACCGCCGTTGATGGTGAGGTTCCGCACCAAAGTATTTGCAATAGTAAGATTGGCAGTACCAACCTTAGTTATATCGAAAAGACGGCTGTTCGGATTTATCAAAGTTATGTCGCTATCGCGGTTGAGATATCCAATATAAAGATGACGGTTATTCTCTTTATCCGAAAACTCGCCTGAATAGCCACCGATATATGTGGTTTGTTTTGCCATTACATAATCAGCCTTGTTATACGAACAAGCATTATAATTCACCGTCCAAAAAGCATTTGTGCCAGCCGCATATTGATTCCAAAAGCCGAACACGCTGCGTCGGGCATCGGTACGTCCGCCAACGACCAAGCCTTCGCCTGTATATCCATTGTTGTTTCCATATAGAAGCACCCTGCTGTTGCCATTATCGTTGAGTGTGAATTTGAGCGGTGCGCTGCCAGATATATCACCGCGCAGTTCTATGGTCGAAGAATAAGCATTAAAGTAATTCGTGGATGTTCCAACAACTGCAATGTCATTTGAAACTACAAGGGATGTCCCGCTAATGTTTGCTAACGTAAAACTATCAAGCGTGAGCACGCCTTCGCCAGCTATCATTTTAGCCGTTAGGCCTTTTGCGCCAGCGAGAGTAACTGCAGCGTTGAATGTTACATTAGAGGCAAAAGCCGCTTCAGTAAAGTTGACAGTCGCCGCGCTATTGAAGGTCACGACATCGGAGGAAGCATCGCTCGGGTATGTTGCGGCCGGGGCGACGCCTTCGTAGAGCCAGTTGGCGGAGTCATTCCAGTTGCCCGAAGCGACTGCCGGATTCCAGACAAAGTTGTGGACGTCGGCCGTCCGCCAAGTTGTCGTCAGCGAAATTGCATCCTCGGCGAGCACCCAGATTTCGGAGTCTTCGGAAACGATTTCGTCGGACGAATTTTTCCACCCGCCAAAGATGCTTCCGGCGTTGGGTGCGACAGAGAGCTTCACATACTCGCCCTTCTGCACGTTGCAGCTCGTCACGCCCGCAACGCCGTTCACAAAAACCTCGCCTGCTTCGGAATCATTCGCGAGCGTCAGCGTCGTCAAATCGGAAGCGTGGGTATAGGTGATTGACGAAATTGTAATATACGGACTGTAACCGCCCGCACCGGCATTCCATGAGTACGCCCAGACATAATAGGTCGTGCCAGCCGTGACATTATGCGAAAGAACAAAGTTGGTGCCAACCGCCGTCAAATTCACATTTGCATCCCCGCTATTTCCACAATCCGAGGCAACCTCCGCCGCCTTGATCTTAAGCGAAGCAGTGTATTTTGAGTGCAATGAGTCAATGGATGCCGTAAAGGCGACGGTTCCATCGTACGGAGCGGTGAATTTTATATAGTGATCATTCGCGGCGGAAAGTGCGGTTCCGAGTGCCGACTTGTCATCCACCGCCACCTTGTACCACACTGCGCCAGCTTGGGTCATAGAATCGCCCGAGACCATCTGAATGGCAAAAACGCCGTTGGAAACTACGGTCGCAGCAGAATAA
>JAGCPM010000017.1 GCA_017965685.1 Kiritimatiellia bacterium
AAAGATGATAGTCTATACTCCTGGAAAGGCGCAGCGGACGACATCAACGCTTCTCATTCCTCCGCGATCCAATTGCGCGAAGGTGGTTTCGGCGTTGGACCATGACCGCATACGCCGCAATCCGGACATGCGCACGATACTTTCCAACGGCGCCGGAGCATCTTCCCAGGTGCGCGTTGCGTGGGGCACCATCGCCAGCCAGTACGACTCATTGCTTGCGGCGAATCCGGACGCGAACTGCCCTTCGGACAGGCTGAACCTGTGGGCGCGGACGAGGGTGTGGCTCCAGCGCGAAGGCTACGCGCGAGAGGTGGACATGAAGTGCATGACGCGCTTCGAGGCCGATCCCGCAGGCAAGGCGGCGAGGTGGACCTTCAACGTTCCTTGCGGCATGGGGCGCTCTGCCGCTTTTACGTTCGAACTCTCTCTCTCGGAGGGCTTCAATGCAGCGAGGCTCGCCATTTGCCGCATAGACGGCGGCGAGGATGACGTGCGGGACCAGGTGCGACTCGTGCTGCGGCCTGATATAGAGTGGCGCAGCTTCCACGCCAACACGAAAGCGTTCACAGGCCTTGAGACACTGTTCCCGGCGCACACGAAACCCGTTGATAGCGGATTCGAGTTCGCTCCGTACGACAAGGGTTTCTTCTCAATGAGAATCGATGGCGGCGAATACCACCACGAGCCGCAATGGTCATACAACGTTCCGCACACCGAAGAGGCGGACCGCGGGCAGGAAGGCGCCGGAGATCTTTACAGCCCTGGCTGGATTTCGGCCGACCTCAAGGAAGGCGAATGCGTAGTCCTGACTGGCGAAGCCGTTGGCGTGGGCGCGATTAGGAAGAAGGGCGAGAAGCTGCGGTTCCCCGCGTTCAAAGGGCGCGGCGAACTGCTCGGCATTGCGGACGCAATGAGGGCGGCCATGGATCTTTACATCGTCAAGCGGGACGATTTGAAGACCGTCATCGCCGGCTATCCGTGGTTCCTCGACTGGGGGCGCGACACCTTCATATTCATGCAGGGCATGCTTGCCGCCGGAATGGTCGAGGATTCGCTCTGCATTCTCAAGGCGTTCGCGGCGTTCGAGGAGAAAGGCACTCTGCCCAACATCATCTACGGCAAGACGGCCGGCAATCGCGACACGGCGGATGCGCAGCTTTGGTTCATTCAGTCCGTGAAAGAGCTTGTACGGCTGGTGGGCAGGGATGAGCGCTACGCCGAGGATCTCGATTCGCTGCGCGGCACTTGCGCCGCAATAGTGGACAGCTATATATCAGGAACACCGAATGGAATACGCGTCGATCCGGAATCGGCGCTCGTCTGGTGCCCGTCGCACTTCACATGGATGGACACGAACTATCCGGCCTGCACTCCGCGCAACGGGTATCCCGTGGAGATACAGGCGCTATGGGTCTCCGCCCTCGAGTTCCTCGGCCGGAACCTGATGTCCATGACGGCGAAAGCGTCCATCGAGACGTATTTCAAGATCGAGACCGGCGGCTATTGTGACTGTCTGGACGCGCCGAACGGCGAAGCGGCGGCGAAGGCCAGGCCGGATCAGGCGGTGAGGCCCAACCAGCTCCTTCTCGTGACGCTCGGCGTGGTGGAGGACAAGTCAATACTCGAAGCGACGGAAGAGCTTCTCGTGCCGGGCGCTATCCGGACTCTCAATGCCTCGCACAGCCTCTACCGCGGCGAATACAGCGGCGACGAGGATACGAGCCGCAAGCCCGCCTACCACAACGGCACTGCATGGGTCTGGCCTTTCGCGTTGTACGCCGAGGCGCTCGTCAAGACGGGCATGGCCTCGAAGGAGACGGCCCTGCAGCTTCTGGCTGGAGTGGTGGAGGACCTCAATAGCGGCACTATAGGTCACCTTCCCGAGATACTCGACGGCGATGCTCCGCACGCGCAGAAGGGGTGCAGTGCGCAGGCGTGGAGCGTTTCGGAGATATTGAGGGTCTGGCTGAAACTCAATGGGTAGGACGGCGGAGAAGGCGAAGGGCTACGGATTCGGCACGTTCCAGGGCGTGTTCACGCCGAGCATACTCACGATCGTCGGCGTCGTCATGTACCTTCGCTTCGGCTGGGTGCTCGGCAACGTGGGGCTCGGCGGGACTCTGCTCATCGTCACGATCGGAAGCACGATAACGTTCCTCACCGCTCTTTCTATTTCCGCGCTCGCTTCGAACATGCGGATGAAGGGCGGCGGAGCGTACTACATGCTTTCGCGTTCTCTCGGTGTGGAGGCCGGCGCGGCGCTGGGCATACCGCTCGCGCTCTCGCAGGCGATATGCGTGTCATTCTACGTCTCGGGTTTCGCGGAATCGCTCGTTGACTCGGGCGTCGCGTTCGCTTCGGGTCTTGACGTGCGGATGGTCGGGCTCGTAACTCTTGCTGCGATAGCCGTGGTTTCGACTCTTTCCGCGAATCTCGCGCTGAAGGTCCAGTATCTTATCATGGCCGCGATCGCGGCGTCGCTTGTGTCATTCTTTCTGGGCTCGCCGCCGTCTCTTCCCGAGCAAGCTCCGGCTGCGCCGGCGACTTTGGGATTCTGGCCGGTGTTCGCCATCTTCTTCCCTGCGGTGACGGGCATCCTCTCGGGGCTGGGAATGTCTGGCGACCTGAAGGATCCGGGCAAGTCCATCGCGCGCGGAACGATAGCGGCGGTTCTCACTGGCTACGCGATATACATGGCCGTTCCGGTCGCGCTGCACCTTTTCGTTTCCGACCGGGCGACGCTGCTCACGGATAACATGATACTTCAGAAGTGCGCGCGCTGCCAGGGGGCGGTGCTCGCTGGAATCTGGGCGGCGACACTTTCGAGCGCGATAGGGAGCTTCCTCGCCGCGCCGCGCGTTATGCAGGCGCTTTCTCGCGACAGGGTTGCGCCGGCCTTGTTCGGCAGGGGCTTCGGCAAGGGCGACGATCCATATTTCGCTTCGCTCTTGTGTTTCGCGCTCGCGGCGGCGGGAATATGGTTCGGCGGGATAGATTCGCTGGCGCCAGTTCTTACACTCGTCAATCTCTCGGTGTACGGGTTCCTCAATTTCTGCGCGGCCATGGAAGGGCTCATGTCCAGCCCGTCGTGGCGGCCGGCGTTCAAGGTGCGCTCCGGGCTTCCGCTTCTCGGCTTCGTGCTTTGCCTCGCAGCGATGCTCATGATATCCACGGCGTGGACTCTGGTCGCGCTCGCGCTGGAACTGGTCGTGTTCTGGACGGCGAAGCGGCGCGACCTCAAGGCGTCGTGGGGCGATATGCGCGGCGGCATATACGCGCAGGTCGCAGCCTTCGCGCTCAGAAAGCTCGTCAGGAAGAAGGTTGTGGAGCGCAACTGGCGGCCAAACCTGCTCGTCCTTTCGCGCCTTCCAGTCCAGAATCGCCGCATGTTCGACTTCGCGCGTGGAGTGACGCTTTCCGGCGGCAGCCTGGTGACGATCGCGTCGGTCCTTCCGCCCGGCATATCTGGCACTCCGCGCGAGACGGAGATCATGGATTCGATTCTCCGCGCGGCCTCGAAGAGCGGACTCAAGGCATATGTAAAGCTCACTGGCGCGGCGGAAACCTTCGATGGGGTCTCCGAGCTGATACGCACATACGGATTCGGCCCGGTATCGCCCAACACGGTCGTGTTCGGAGTCCCGACGTCCGAACATTGCTTTGACGTGGCTGCGGCTGTGCGGCTGGCGGTATCGATGAAGAAGAATGTCGTGATAGTCGGCGAGCACGATGAATCAAAGCCCGCCATACAGGGCAAGTACGTGGACGTATGGTGGCGCGGCGGCGGAACCAACGCCGGACTCCTCCTCGCGCTTGCGTGGCTGCTCGACCGCAAATCGAACCCGATGCGCGTCAACATGATAGTCTCGAACCGCACACGCGAGGATGCCGAGGCGGAACTTGACGGATTTCTGAAGGAGTCGCGCATAAATGCCGTGACGCGCGTCTTCGAGGCGGAGGGGAGGAGCTTCGACGAGATAATAGCGGCGAATTCCACAGATGCGGCGCTCACCCTGGCGGGACTGAGGCGTCCAGAGGAAGGGGAAACGCCCGGCGAATATGCGGCCTACTTCTCGGCCGTGTGCGACAACATGCCGTCCATTCCATCTCCAATACTGGTCCTTTCCGCCGAAGAAGTCGATTTCCGCCGCATCTTCATGTGACGTGAACAGGGATTTTTGATATAATACACACTTGTCATGACAAACGGGAGGTTGAATGAAGACGATTGAAGACTACAGAACGTTTCTGGCGGAAGTCAGGAAGTCGACGGGAATCGATGCGCTTTTGCCGGACGAGACCGGTCTGGCGAGCGTGAATGTCGACGATACGTACAACCTGAATCTTCAGTTTGTCGAGGCGACAGGAAAGGTTTTATGCTTCGTGGAGGTCGCGCAACTGCCGCGCGACGCGTCGAAGGCGGTCTATCGCGACCTTCTTGTGGGAGGGCTATTCGGCAAGGATACCGCAGGCGGCTATTTTGCCGTCGAGCCGGAGTCGGAGACGGTCGTCTACAATTACTTCTTCGACCTCGAGGTGGCTGCCAAGGACGTGGAGGACTTCGTCCACACCATCGAAAAGATACTCCAGCTCTGCGACATCTGGGCGGAGAGGATCCGCCGCGATCTCTCCGGCGAAGACTCCGAAGAAGGCGTCGCCCGGGAGATCGCCCCGCACAGTCTGCATTTTAACGGGTCGATCATACGTGCCTGAGATGCACAATGGTCGCCGCGTCGGTGTAACCTTTTCGGAGTTCGCGTGTAGACAGGATGTTTAAACCTTTAAAGTATCTTAGAAAAGGAGTATAGCTATGCCATTGAATGTTGATGCATTCCGCAGTCTGGTCGGGCAGACGCATTTCGGCAACCGCGACATCTTCGTCAGCGGAGAGGGCAAGAACGCGACCGCGCGCCTCGGCAACTACTTCTTCTCCCAGGGGAAGGCCGCCAACAACGCGACGATGCAGGCCTTCAAGGCGGCGCTCGAGAAGGAGTACGGCTCGCTCGGAACCCACGCCTTCGACACGGTTCTCGGCGCGCGCAGCCAGCTCAATAAGTCGTTGCGCGCCTGCGACATCCAGCAGACGCTCTCCAGCCTCGTGCCCATCCGCGAGAACCGCTTCATAGGCGAGGTGAGCCGCCAGATCGCCACATCCCCGAAGATGCTTGAACTGTCCGACGTCGAGAGGATGGCGGTGCTCCAGAAACTGAAGGTCGAGCCATTCAAGGACGTTGACCTTGCGGCGTGCCGTACGCCCGAGGACCTGTCGGCCGCCGCCTCGCACCGCATCGACGCGGCGATCGACAAGCTCCGTAAGGAGAGTGACGCAGGCCTTCACGAGAACACGCTTGGTGTGCGCAAGTCCGTTGAGACGGCCGCTGGCGCAAATGAGCCGACCGGACTCAGAAACCTCAACACGATTCTCAAGTCGGGCTCGACCTCGGTGGAGGACCAGATCAAGAAGGGCCTGATCGGCGCGGGAATGAGCGTCAACCGGTCCGACACGAACACCATCCTCTTCGAGAAGCTCAAGACGAACGGCGTGGAGCCGGGCTTCATCTACCGCAACGACTGGTCGCCGGACGATACGCGCGGCATGATGGCGGACATCAACTCGGACGAGAGTCGCCATGCGTTGGACGTGCTCAAGCAGAACGACCCCGCCTTCGCGAAGAAATGCGAGGGGAAGACGCTGCGCGAGCAGATCATGCTCGCCGGTCGCGCCCACCCCGCCGGCATGGCCGCCGTCGCGGAGTTCGTCATCGAGAACGCCGCCCAGCTCGTGAAGAGCGGCGAGTACAAGATCTCCCAG
>JAGCPM010000234.1 GCA_017965685.1 Kiritimatiellia bacterium
CGCCTTGGCGCCAAACTCAGGCGAGCCGACAGTCTTCGTCAATTCGGCGCGCGAGAACGGGCTTGGACTGGACACGCCGAGCGGCAGCACCCAGTCCGGACCGAGCTTGCCGCCTTCGCCCACCTCATGCCGCTCGAACACCACCATGTCGTCGTAAATGTTTATTATCATCGCCTGTCGCGACGGCAGATTGTCGCCTTTCCAGCTGCTTGAATCCTCCGGAAGCTTGACTTCGCTCGGCGGCGTTACGGCGTTGCCGCCGTCCATGCGGCAAGCCCCGACCTGAATGTTGGGAAAACGCCCGCCGAACGTGTCGGCGTCGAAGAAGATCGTCTTCCAGTCGGCGTTGCTCCAGTGCCAATGTCCGAAGAGCGCGATGGCATTGGGGAAATCCTTCAGCGCCTGGCAGAATGCCGCGTGGTGCCGCCTGTGCGAAAGGATGAAGAACGGCTTGGTTCCGCGAAGTGAGAATCGGTCGGCCTTGGAGAGGATGTAGTCCGCAAACGGCTTTTCTCCCGCGTGCTTGTATTCGTCTTCGTGCCAATGTCGTCCGAAGAAGTGGTAGCCCTTCACCTCCTTGTGCCAGACCTCCTCGTACTTCTCGCCCCAGACCTGCTCCCAGTGCTTCGGCAAGTCGCCGCACAAGACATGCTTCGCGCGTTCAACCGGATCCTTCCAGATGTTCGGCGCCCACGCGCCGCCTCCGCCGGCCACGTTTCCGTACAGTTCGTGGTTGCCGACGACCAGCAACTTCTCCACCTTGTGGCCGTCCTTCGCCTTGCCATGCGGAAAGAACTTCTCGAAGATGTTGCGGTGGTACTGGATCTCGACGTTCTTGCCGCGATGCGCCGCGTCGCCGAGATGCATGAACGCATCAATGTTGCGCTCGCGGAAAAGCTTCATCGCGTTCGTGACGTAGGTGAGCGGGAAGCCGCCGTGCGGCGTCACGCCGTCCCAGCCGGACTGCAAATGCGTGTCGCTCAAGATGCCGACGACGAGATTCGGCTTCTTCGACGACTTCCAGCCTTGTGGAGCCGCGAAAAGCCCGCCGGGCAACGCCAGAAAACCCAGCGCGGCGAGCGACCCTTTCACAAACTCTCGGCGAAAACAATTCATCTCACCTACCCCCTTGCGTCAACGCGAGAATCGGACGATAAAGCCGCCGCCGCTGGCCATGTGCACCTTAAAGGGCTCACCATTCTTGATCACGCTGGTTGTGTGGACGTACTTCGCCGGTTGCTGGTCGGATTCCATCTCGTCAATGAACATCTCCGCCTTCCATTCGCCATCGTCCAGGAAGTCCGTCTTGAACTCGAAATCGCGCGCGCTCCTGTTCGTGATTCCCGCCGCGTACCACGAGCCGTCCTTGGCCTTGCGAGCCGCCGCCGCGAATGTCTCGGGCGTTCCGCCCAGCCCCACCGTCGCGTCCCAGACTACGGGCGTCTTCGCCATGAACGCAAAGCACTCCATGTTCTGTTCGTACTTCGTCGGCGAGTCGCTCAGCATCTGGAGCGGCGACTCGTAGAGCGCCATTAGCGCCATCTGGTGGCAGCGCGTCCCGACGGAGCCGGGATTCGTGCCGTTGCCCCTGTAGTCGCCGATCTTGTAGTTGTCCATCGCGCCGGGCGTATAGTCCATCGGACCCGCAGTCATGCGGATAAAGAAGCAGGCGACATCGTTGTAGCACATGTCCTTGTCCTTCTTGCCCCACTTCATCTGCTCAAGCCCGTGGATGCCCTCGATGGTGAGGACATTAGGATAGGTACGCTGGAGACCAATGGGGCGATACGAACCGTGGTAGTCGATGAGCATCTTGTGCTTCGCGCAGGCCGCCGCGAACTTCTCAATGAAGTTCGCAATCTCCGCGTCGCCACGGTCCATGAAGTCCACCTTAAATCCCTTTGCGCCGAGCTTCGAGAAGTGCTCGGCGACTTTCTCCTCCTCGCCGTAGACCTGCGCCCACGCCATCCAGAGGATGATTCCGACGCCCTTCTTGTTCGCGTAGTCGATAAGGTAGGGGACATCGACTTTCGGGCTGTACCTCCAGATGTCGAGTTTCGCGCTCCAACCCTCGTCGAAGATCACGTACTCGACGCCGTTCTTCGCGGCGAAGTCGATGAATCGGACGTAGGTCTTGGTCGTGCAGCCCTTGCCGTTGTCAAAGTTACTCCACCAGTCCCACGCGACCTTGCCTGGCTTAACCCACGAGAAGTCTGCGCCCTTCGCGGCAGGCGTCGCGAGCGCATAGAAGATGTCCGCCTCGCAAAGCTTGTAAGGCGAGTCGGCGAGCGCGAAGGCGCGCCATGGGAACGCGCGCGGCGCATTTGCCTTGGCGATGAAATCCTCCGTCTCCTTGACCTTCACCCAGCGGCCGCCCTTCGCAATGCCTTTGTCTTCCGGTTTCTTGCCCCAGCCGCTGACGCGTTCGGTCGCCTTAGGGTACTTGGCGAAGAGCGACTTGAGCTTCGTGCCGCCCTCGGTCTGTTCTACGTCGCCAAAGTTCCAGACCGGATAGTCGTGAAGATCGGCGTCAACAACCGCGACAGTCTTGCCATTGACCCCGGAGGAGTATACGAACGGGAGATAAATCGCCTTGCCGGCGTCAGTCTTGAGTGCGGACGCATCGGCAAACTCGGGCATCTTCCCCTCGCAGCCAAGCGTGCCGCGCTCTGTGCGGTTGAACCAGCAGCGAGCGCCATTGGGAAGCGTTATGTCGGCCTTCTCGCCGTCAACGATGCCGGGCTTCTTCGTCTCGAAGCGGTAGGCGACGCCATCGTTGCGCGCGACGAGACGAACAGCCCAGTCTCCAAAGTCTATCAAAGTTTCATTTCCCGAGAGATCGAGCTTGCCCTTCTTGTAGACCGACGTCGGCGCAAAGCCGCTGAACTTCGCAGGGCGCACGGCGCAAGGTTTCGCGACCCCTTCCTTGACGCACTTGTCGTTCATCTTAAGCCCGATTTCGGTCTTGGCGACAACGACAACTCCATCGCGCATGACCTCGTAGGCAAGGGGATTGGAATAGAGGCGAATCTCGTTCTTCCTGTCGGGAGAAACGGCAGAGTTAACTAGCGTCATCTCTCGCGGCGCGGGGATGGGCGCCGGTGCGGTTTTTTCAAGGCTTATCACTTGACCGTCTGCAATGAGACGGTCGCGCAGTTCCGCGTACGGCACGTCCTGCACGGGGGCGCCGTTCGCGGCGGCCATTGACGCGGCGGTTCCGGCGGCCTGCCCGAGCGCGAAGAATACCGGCTCCATGCGGATCGAGCCGAAGGCCATGTGCGAGGCGGAGAGGCAGACGGGCACGAGCAGATTGGCGCATTCGCAGCGCTTCGGGGTTATCGCGCCGTAGTCGATGCCGTAAGGCTTCATCCTGCCGCCCTTCGCGCGCTTCGCCGCGTCCGGGCCCCATGCGCTGTAGCGTCCATGATCTTGCACGTCGCCTTCGTTCTTAGTGTTGCCCTTTTCCGTGACGACGCGGCGGACGTTGTGCGAGTCCATCGTGTAGGCGCCCATCGCGACGGGGCGCGGCACTTTGCGCTCGCCGCGGCACTCGTGCTCGGTCATCACGTAGTCGCCGACCATGCGCCGCGCCTCGCGCACGTAGAGCTGCGACTGCCAGCCGTCGCCCGGGCCATCCAAGAACTCGTCCTTGCAC
>JAGCPM010000018.1 GCA_017965685.1 Kiritimatiellia bacterium
ACATGTTGTGGTTCCGCGCACCCGAGAAGGTATACCAGAAGAAGGGCTGCCTCTCGCTCGCCCTGCGCGAACTCGGACAGGAGCTCGGCAAGAAGAAGGCGTTCATCGTGACCGACTCCTTCCTCTACGCAAACGGCTACACCAGGCCATCGAGACGTCGCTCGAGTAGCAGGGCATCATGTTCACCACGTTCTCCAACGTCGCTCCCGATCCGACGCTCGCTTGCGCCAAGGAGGGCGCCAAGCTCATGGCCGGCTTCAAGCCGGACGTGATCATCGCCGTCGGCGGCGGCAGCGCGATGGACGCGGCGAAGATCATGTGGGTGCTCTACGAGCATCCCGAAGTGGACTTCCAGGACATGGCGATGCGCTTCATGGACATCCGCAAGCGCGTCTACACGTTTCCGAAGATGGGCGAGAAGGCGTATTTCGTCTGCGTCCCGACCTCCGCGGGAACAGGCTCCGAGGTTACGCCGTTTGCCGTCATCACCGACGAGACGACCGGCACGAAGTATCCTCTCGCCGACTACGCGCTCATGCCGAATATGGCCATCGTCGACGCCGACATGCAGATGATGGCGCCTCCCGGGCTTACCTCGGCCTCCGGCATCGACGCGGTCAGCCATGCGCTCGAGGCGTACGCCTCCGTGATGGCGACGGACTACACCGACAGCCTTGCGATACGTGCGCTGCAGGTCATCTTCAAGTACCTGCCGGAGTGCTACGACGCGGCTGTCGCGAAGACGGCGAATCCCGTCGCCCGCGAGAAGATGGCGAACGCCGCCACGATGGCCGGCATGGCCTTCGCGAACGCGTTCCTCGGCGTCATGCACTCGATGGCGCACAAGCTGGGCGCGTTCCACCACATCCCGCACGGAATAGCCAACGCGCTGATGATGGAGGAGGTGCTGCGCTTCAACGCCGATCCCGTGCCGCGCAAGATGGGAACCTTCTCGCAGTACGCCTACCCGCACGCCCTGGAGCGCTACCTCGAGATCGCCGACGCGCTGGGCATCGGAGGCAAGTCGAAGGGTGAGAAGTTCAACAACCTCGTCGCCGCCATCCGCGAGCTCCAGAAGCGCATAGGCATCAAGCCGACCATCCGCGACTACGTGCCCGACGAGCAGGACTTCCTCGCCCGCCTCGACGACATGGTCGAGCAGGCGTTCGACGACCAGTGCACAGGCGCGAACCCGCGGTATCCGCTGATGTCGGAGATCAAGCAGATGTACCTCAATGCCTATTACGGCAAGCACACTGTGGTGTGAACATTGCAGACGCAAGAAAGGGGATTTAAATGAAGAAGACTTCAACGAAGAAGACGGCGGCGGAGCCGAAGAAGGCTCCAGCCAAGGCGAAGAAGGCAGGCGTTCTGCTTGAGCGCACCGACAAGGTGGTGCTTCGCGACAAGAATACCGTGCTCAAGATATTCGGGCCGAGCTACAAGGTTTCGCTCATCCTCAACGAGGCGATGAACGAGGCGCGCGCCGCCGAGACGGGTCTGCCCGTCGCCAAGGTGCTGGAGGTCATGAAGCTCCGCGACCACTGGTGCATCCGCCGCGAGTGGGTCGAGGGCCAGACCCTCGCCGACGTCATGGAGAAGGACAAGGGCGGGCTCCAGAAGTATCTGCGCCAGTTCGTCGCGATACAGTGCGAGATCTTCAAGAAGACCTCCGAGCGCATGGGCAACCTCGCCGACAAGCTCGACAAGCAGATCTCCGCCTCGCCGCTCCCGAAGGAGACGAGGTACGACCTGCACATGAAGCTGCAGTCGCTCCCGCGCGGCAAGTCCCTCTGCCACGGCGACTTCAACCCGACGAACGTCATCATAACGCCTAACGGCGAATGGCGCGTGATCGACTGGTCGCATGTGCGTCTTGGCGATCCGCTTGCGGACGTCGCGCGCACCTACCTGCTCTTCTGGCTCAGCGGACACGTCGCCGCCGCCGAGAAGTACATGGCGCTGGCGTGCGAGGCGCTGAGGGCTAAGATCCAGGATGTCCAGAAGTGGCTTCCGATAGTGGCCGCCGCCGAGAGTGCGAAGGAGCAGAGCCCCAAGAACCATGAGCTTCTCCTGCACTGGGCAAGCGTGGTGGACTATGAGTGACAAGCCCCGGATAACGATCTGCATGGGCAGCTCGTGCTTCGCAAGAGGCAACGAGAAGAACCTGGCGGTCTGCGAGAAGTTTCTCGAAGACCGCGGGCTCAAGGACGAAGTCGATCTCGAGCTGGAGGCCAGCCTCTGCACGGGAAACTGCGCACGCGGTCCTGTCGTCATAGTGGACGGCAGGACCTACACCAACGTCGATCAGGGCGTGATGCTCGACATCATGCAGAAAACCTTTCCGGGATAGCGCTACAATATGACATACCCCGTCTACACGACAGAGAACGAGTGCCAGGACTGCTACAAGTGCGTCAGGCATTGTCCGGTCAAGGCCATACGAATCGTCAACGGCAAGGCTTCGGTAATACCGGAGTCGTGCGTCGCCTGCGGCGAGTGCGTCAAGGTGTGCCCCGCGCACGCCAAGAAGATCCGCAGCGACCTCTCCCGCCTCAAGGAGCTCCTCGCTTCGGGCGCGCCTGTGTACGCCTCGATCGCGCCGAGCTTCGCCGGCTACTTCAAGGGCGTCACGATCGGCCAGATCGCCGCCGCGCTCAAGAGGGCGGGCTTCGCCGGCGCAAGCGAAACGGCGCACGGCGCGGAATCGGTGAGCGCGCACGTCTCGAAGCTCCTCGGCGAAACGGATTCCCCGCTGGTGATCTCGTCCGCCTGCCCGGCCGCCGTCGATATGGTGCGCAAGTACCTGCCCGCCTACGCCGGATTCATCTCGCCCCTTCCATCCCCCGTCCGGGCTCACTGCCTACTCCTCAAGGAGAAGTACGGCGACTCTGCCAAGGTCGTCTTCTTCGGCCCCTGCGCGGCGAAGAAGAACGAGGCCGACGCCCATCCCGACGAACTCTCCCTGGCCGTCATCTTCCCCGCG
>JAGCPM010000003.1 GCA_017965685.1 Kiritimatiellia bacterium
AAAGGCATCCCGTGCGCCTGCTCGAACAACGGATCCTTGGGCGAGATCGCCGGCGATGTCGCCATTACATTCGATCCTGAAAGCGTCGATGAAATCGCCGCGGCGCTCGAGAAGCTTCTCGGGGAGCCTAAAGAGGCGCGAGAGGCGAGAGTTGCCAGAGGATATGAATGGATAAAGCGGTTTTCATGGGCCGACCATGTGAAGGGCATCGCCGGGTTGCTTGACGGATGCAGGTCTGTTTCGCGGCTGTTTGGCATTCCGGTAGCGAAGGTGACCGAAGAGGAGGCCGTGGAGCGTATTGTTGCGATGGCGCGGGAACGCCCGGCCAAGTTTGTGGCGACTCTCAATGTTGACTTCGTCGCGAATGCCGTGAGAGCGTTCCCGTTCGGCGGAAACGACGAGCTTTGGGGTTATCTGAAGAATGCCGACCTCGTGACCGCCGACGGAATGCCAATAGTGCTTCTTTCGCGGCTTCTCGGCCGGGCTCTGCCGGAGCGCGTAACGGGTGCCGACATGGTGCCGGCGATCTGCCGTCGATGCGCTGCGGAGGGACTTTCGGTCTACGTTCTGGGCGGTGACAAGGAAGCCATAGAGGAGGCCTTTGGGAAGTTGGGAGTGGCGAGTGGGGGAGTGGGGAAATTGAGAGTTGCGGGCGTCGACCCGGCGTTCGTGAAGCTTGATAAAGAGCAACCCGAGATAATCGGGCGCATCAACGCGGCGAAGCCCGACGTTCTCTTCGTCGCGCTTGGGAACCCGAAGCAGGAGCTTTGGATGGGGCGCAACAAGGCGAAGCTCGACGCGGGCGTGACGATTGGCATCGGCGGAACGTTCAATTTTCTCGCCGGCCGCGTGAAGCGCGCGCCAAGGTGGATGCAGAAAACAGGTCTCGAGTGGATATACCGCATCGTCCAGGAGCCAGGAAGGCTGTGGCGGCGCTATGCATACGGACTTGTCAAATTCTCGTGGCTCTCTCTGCTACATGTCCTAGGAGGTTACCGCAAATGAGAATAGCGCATGTCCTGAGACGCATTTCGTTCGACGACTGGGGCGGCACGGAGCAGGTCGTCTGGAATATCGCCAAGGCGCAGAAGGCCGCCGGACATGAAGTGCGGCTCTTCGCGACCACCGCGCTTTGCAAAGGTGCGGCGGATGAGATTGTTGACGGTATGGAGATATTTCGTTTCAAGCCGGTCTATCCATGGTGGCCGATGCCCAAGGCGCTTGTTAAAGAATTGGACTGCAAAGGGGGGAATCCGTTTGTTCCCGGACTTGCCAAGGCCATTGCCGGATGGAAGCCCGACATCGTCCACTGCCATGCGATGGCGAGGATCGCAGAACTCTGCCTTCGCGTCTCTCGCAGGCTACCGGCCAAATCCGTGGTTTCGCTCCATGGCGGCGGGGCGAACGTCCCTGAAGAAGAGGCGAAGAGCCTCAAGGCGCCGACCAGAGGGCGGCTTCCTTGGGGTAAGGCGGTAGACTATGCCATGGGGTGGGTTCGCCGGGTTCCGGAGGATTTCGACGGCATCGTGTGTGTCGGCGAAGACGAATACGAGGCGTACGGCTCCAGTCACGGGCACGTGATGTTTCTGCCGAACGGTGTGGATGCGCGGCTGTTCGCCGGGGCCTGTCGCGAACGTTCCGCAAATGGCGCGCTCCGGATTCTTTGCGTCGCCAGAATCGACCGTCAGAAGAACCAGATGATGCTCGTCGAGGCTCTCACGCGCCATCCTGACGCGACTCTGCGCCTCGTGGGGCCGGTGACACAGGCGGACTACGATGCCGAATTGAGGCGCCGCGCCGAGGAACTGGGCGTCGCCGACCGCGTTTCATTTGCGGGTGCGCTACAGCCGGGGAGTCCGGAACTGCTTGATAAATACAGAAACGCCGATGTTTTCGTGCTGCCGAGCCGTCACGAGCCGTTTGGCATAGTCGTTCTGGAGGCTTGGGCGGCGGGACTGCCCGTGGTGGCGAGCGATGTGGGGGGGCTTGGCCGGCTTTGCGCGGCGCATCCCGGTGCCGCAGAGTTGTTCGCCCCTGGCGATGCCGCCGCGCTTGACGCGGCCATCGAGAGGCTTCGCAAGCGCGTGGAGGCGAATCCTGCGGCTATGAGCGCGGCCGCCCTCGCCGCCGCAGGAGAGTACGATTGGCCGGTTTTGGCCGCAAGGCTGGTTGATTTCTACGGCAAATTATGATATAATACCTTAATTCGCAAAATTCAACCGAAAAGGTGGCTTGAGACAACGTTGGAAGAAGAACTTACAGACGCCGAGCGCGACCGTCTGAAGCGGATGACAACGCTTCGGAAGGTCATCTTCGGCATTATCGCCAGGTGGGCGTGGCTGATTGTCCTGATTTTCGTAGCGTGCCTTGCCGTTTTCGGGGCCTTCCTGTCGATGCGGGGCGCGAAGAGCGTCGAGCGCTACACGGCGACGACGAAGCTCTTGTACAATCCGCGCAAGGTGTCGGATATCGAGACTATAAGCGACAAGCAGATAATGTCGATTCTCGACCGCGCGTCCATCAAGCGCAGAATCGGCGACGTGGTGCAGATGCCCATGGCCGAGAGGCAGTGCCTTGTCGTGGACATGACAATCAAGCAGGCGCGCAAGCCGACGAACCTTTTCACCCTTACAGCTGCTTCGCAGGCGATGGAAGGGGCCGTGAAGAAGGTAAACACGTACGCGGAGATGCTCATCGAGGAGTATGTCGCATTCCGCGAGAAGGATCTCGACACTTGGCGAAGCTCGCTCGCGGCGCGCCGCAGCAAGCTCGTGGATGAGCTTTCCGCAATTGATGCCGAGGAGCGGGAGTTGAAGTCGAAGACGGGGGTCATGTCCCCGCAGGAGGCGCTCCTAGCTATGAACGCGCTCATATCCGATCAGAGAAAGAATGCGTCTCAGCTCGGCGTGGACCTTACGAACGAGGACCTCAAGAAGAAGAGACTCGAGAAACTCGTCGGGACCGCAGGAGTCGCCATAACAGACAACGCCAATGCCATACGCAAGCGTTCCGCGATAATCGCGGCAATCGACAAGGACCTGACGGACCTCCGCGAGAAGTATACCGACCTGAACCCCAAGGTCGCGGGCAAGTTGCAGGAGCGCAAGCAGCGGATGGCGGAACTCAGGGCGTTCCTTGAAACCAAGGGCGTGAAAGACCTCGACATCGAGAATCTTGATCAGATGGAGAAAACGGCGGCGGAGCTGGCGGACTGCATGATGCGCATGTCGGCGATCGGCGAGATGAAAAGGGCGGTGGAGCAGGAAATCACCGATAACGAGGGCCGTGCGAAGGAGTATGCTTCCATGATTCCGGCGTTCGAGATGCTCCAGACGAAGCGCGCGGACGTCAATTCGTCCATCCGCGATCTCGACGAGAAGGTGAATAACATCACGTATGCGATCGGTACTCTTCGGAACGACCTCCGCCAGATCGAGCGCACGGGCGGTGCCGGGGACAAGGGGCCGTTCGGGGCGAAGCAGATGCTTCTTGCCGGTGTCGGGGCGGGCGGAGTGAGTTTTATCGCGCTTCTTTGGGTGCTCGCGCTCGAGCTTCTTTTCGGCAAGATGAGAGGCGGCCGCGAGGTCGCTTCGTACGCGGAAGTTTCCTTCCTGGGTTCGCTGCCGGCCGAGGGCGTATTGCCGGCGGCCGAGGAAAGCGAGGTCATGGGGGTCGTCGCACTTAAGATGTTCCTTTCGGCGAAGGATTCGAAAGTGTCGCTCGTCTGCCGCCTTCCGGGCGCCGAAATCCGCGACGATTTTGCTCCGACGGTGGAGTCTACCGCGCTGATGTCCGGCGTAAACTGTTTCGTCATGGACGTGGTCTCCGAGGCGAACTTTACGCCGCCGGAAGGCTCGGAGCAGATGATTGGAGCTGTGCGCAATGGCTCGCATGGATGGTTCCCCACGGTGAACAGGTTCGTGATGGCACCTACGGAACTTCAGCTCCTGCAGGCGGATATCGAGTCGCTCAAAGAGTCCTACGGAAACATATTCGTCCGAATGGAGGGCGGCGTAAGGACCGGCGGAACGTTCTTCGACCAGTTGCTCGAGGTTTGCGATTCGGTAATCTTGGCCGTTGGCGCCAAGGGCACGCCGCGCTCGGCTTTCGCCTATGTGAGGCGGCACGTGTCGTCAGTCGGCAAGCCAATAATGGCTATGGCGACCGGCGCCGACGCAAAAACGGTCAGGGAGGAAATGGAGGCCAGACTGTGAAGAAGATCGCCCTGTTGCTCGCCCTCGCCACCGCCGGATGCTATTTCGACCGGCTTACTTCGAATTACGATTCCGTGTTTGAACTCAACAACTTGGCTGACGACACCGCCATCATCGGCGAGGCCTCGCGCAACGAGGAGGACGAATCCCGCATCAGGAAGCGCCTTATGGAGCTCGAGATGGAGGAGGAGCCCGCGTACCATATGAACGCAGGCGACAAGATCGAGATCCGCGTGTACGACCATCCCGATCTCGGCATGACAACGCGCATCGGCCCAGACGGCATGGTGGGCTTTGCGTTCATAGGGCAGGTGAAGCTGAGCGGGCAGACGATCGCGCAGGGCGCGGAGCATATCCGCGAAGGTATCGAGCCATACGTGAAGAACCCTGTAGTCAGCATTACGGTTCTCGAAGTTGCGAGTGAGACGGCGACCATCGCTGGCGCGTGCACGAGGCCTGGAGTGTACAACATCTCCAACGCCACTCGGCTCGCGGACTTCTATGCCATGGCCGGTGCGAGCGCCAAGCGGCTTTTCAACGGCGTGGACGTGGACGTGGCCGACCTCGAGCACTCCATCCTCGTCCGCAACGGCGAGATACTTCCTGTGGATTTCCGCAAGGCCATAGACAAGGGCGACTCCTTGAACAATGTGCTCGTCCGCAAGGGCGATTACGTGTTCATCGCCCAGCGCATGGAGTCGTCGGTCATCATTTGCGGAGAAGTGCGTTCGCCCCACAAACGCCTGTACGAGCCAGGAATGGGCCTCATATAGACTCTCACGTTGGCAGGATGGATGGTGGATACGCACTGGAAGCACGTGATCATCATCCGCGACGGTCTGGCGAATCCGAAACTTTACAAGGTCGATGTGGACGGAATCCTGGCCGGCAAGTGCCGCAACGTGGCGCTGAAGGCGGGCGACATCGTCTACGTGCCGAAGGACGACCTGTCGGAGTTCAACGTGTTCGTGAAAAAGCTGCTTCCCTCGGCGCAACTGTTCAGTCTTATCGCCGGACGCGCCGCGGCGGTTGGCCTAAGCCCGAACTGACGGCATGAAATACGCGGTATTCTTCATGGCCCTCCTAGGCGTACCGCCGCTCGCCGTCGTCCTCTCGTTCAACAAGGCCTTGGCGAAATACGTAGCGTGGGCTATGATAGGCGCGCTGGCCATCTACCAGTCGACCGCGATCAACTTCTTCTCGCACGAGGACTACCGCGGCTCCGCACGCGGAATGGAGGTGAGCATTGTATACCTTCTGGCCCTGGCGCTGGTGATATTGGCCGCCATCAAGGGAAAGCTGCCGAAGCTTTTCCCTTCCGCGGGATCGTGGCTCTTCGCAATGTATTTTCTTTTGTGCCTTCCGTCGCTTTCCTCCGCCGAAAACCTGCTTTACTCATGGATGGAAATATGGAAGATGATAATGCTATATCTGACGTATCTGTCCATCCGCGCCTACTTGAACGTCACCGGCGACGTTAAATCGCTCGTGAAGGGGTTGGCGGCGTTCGCGTTGTGGAACCTGTTTCTCGTGGCGAAGGCCCATCTTGCCGGCGTATACCAGCCGCATGGCTCGTTCGCGCACCAGAACTGCCTTGCCATGGCGATGCACCTTTTCGCGAACATGTTCTTCGCCGTCTACCTTGTCAAAGGATGGAAGAGATCCTGGCTTAACACCGCAGCTTTCGTCGCGGCGACCGGATGCATCGTGCGCACATACTCGCGCGGCGCGATAGCGATGATCCCGCTGTCATTTTCAATAACGTTCGTGCTGACGCTGTTCTTCGCCGTGAAGTCATCACGGCATCGTATTTTCGCGCGCATAGCTCCATTCGCGGTTCTCGGGCTTCTGGCCATGGCCGCGATGCTGCCCCGTATCGTGGAGCGTTTCGAGCAGGCGCCGGATGCGTCTGCCAACACCCGGAAGGAACTTGCCCTTTGTGCGATGGAGATGATTGCAGACGAGCCATTGCGGGGCGTGGGCATCAACAACTGGGGCATAAAGATAAACGCGCCTTACGACTACGCCGAGCGCGCCGGCCGCAATACGAACCGTGTCGAGGACTTCGCTTACGGCATTGTCGAAACGGTGTATCTTCTGGTCGGGGCGGAATGCGGACTTCCCGCCCTGGCGGAGATGGTCGCATGGTTCTTCTTTTACTTCTTCAGGTGCGTTTCCCTCTCAAAGAAACTGTCGGGATTGGCATATGCCGCGATTCCGGCGGGGCTTGCCGGCGGCCTTTTCGCTTCCTATCTGCAAAGCTGCCTTGAATGGGTGCTCAGGCAGCAGATGAACCTGATATTGCTGATGGTGTTTTTCTCTCTCGTAGACTACCTCCACGCGAACGCCTCCAGGCTCAAGGTGTCGGACCTCCGGAATGGAGGCCGCGATGTCTAGCCCGTTTCTGATTCTTGCGGCGGCGATGCTGCGGTTCCACGACCCGTATACTTCGCTCTACCAGACCGACGACGATCGCGAGGGGCGTGCGCTGGCCGCCGAACTGGGTTTCTGGCCGACCGCGAACGGCCAGAAAGATCCGCTGGCCAAAAAACAGAATGCGCGGATAATGTACAACGTGTTCAGGACATCCGATTTCGCGTTCGAGGGCTATGACGCAAAGAAGCCAAGCCCGCTTTTCAAGGTCAACCAGGTCGGGTACGCGCCGGATCAGAAGAAGTACGCATACCTCGGGGCGTGGCTCGGCCCTGTCTTCGGACCGTGGAAGATGAGAGACGGGGAACGGGGATGGGAGCTGGTGGACGCGAAGACCGGGGCTGTCGTCATGCGGCGGGCCGGCAACGGCGCACTTGTCCATCGTGTTGGCGATGCGATCACCAAGGAGGGGACGCCTTTTACCGGCGAGTTCACATACGAAATAGACTTCTCGTCTGTCACGAACGAGGGCGTGTATTTCGTTCGCGTGGACGGAGTAGGGCGAAGCGACGACTTCCGGATATGGCGCGGTGCGGCGGAAGAAGCGTTCCGCGTCCACATGGGCGGCCTCTACCAGAAGCGCTGCGGTATTGCCAAGGCCGAGCCCTATACCCACTGGACCGCCGGCGCGTGCCACACGAACATCGTGCGCGGCACGTTCGCGCCGGAGGAGGGGGCGCTCCCCGATGGCATCCGTTGGTTCGATGTCATCGCGCAGAACACCGATTGGGAAAACGGCGAGCGCATTTCGGTCTCCGGCGGATGGCACGATGCGGCGGACTTCGACCGCCGCCCGGCGCATCTCGCGATAGTGAACGACCTTTGCGCCGTATATCTCATGCGCCCTGAAAACTTCAGCGACGGGCAGCTTGCGATTCCCGAGAATGCAAACGGAATCCCGGATATCCTGGATGAAGCGGAGTGGGGGCTCAGACATCTTCTCGCCGTTCAGCAGAATGATGGCGGCGTCGGCACTTGGATCGAGACGACGCGACACCCGCGCCCCGGCGAGTCCGCCGAGTATGACGCGCTCAAGTACGCCGTCTCCCGCGCGACGCGCGCGAGCTCCCTGGCCTACGCCGCGCACGCCACGCTGCTCGCGCGTTGCCACGAGTCGTTCCGGGCGAAGTACCTCGAATCCGCGAAGCGCGCGTGGAACTTCGCCATGCGCACGCCGCCGTCGAACGAGACGTTTTTCCTGACGAAGAAGAAGGGCTGGTTCTCGACTGAAAGCCGCACCGTCGAATGGGAGGAGCCGAAGACTCTTCCTGCGAACATACTGGTGAAGGCCGCGGTCAACCTTGCCGCGCTTACCGGCGAGAAGTCGTATCTCGACGAGCTTGCGAAGCGCCGGCCCGAGGTGCAGGCTGACTTCAAGAAGAACGAATGGAGGTGGGGATCTCTCGTTTTCGCAGGCGAGCGGGCCCTTTCCCTCCCTGTGGAAACCGGATGGCTAATGAAGGAGTGGGAACGCAAGGTGCTGAAGCGCGCTGACGACATGGTGCGCCAGATAGAGAGCGCGTATGCGTACAGGTGCCCATGGTACTTTCCTGGGAAAGGGCACTGCAACGCGATGAGCTGGGGCAACTCGCATCCGCTCCGCCGGGCCCAGATGCTTGTTGCCGCGCATGCGATAACAGGGAACGCGAAGTATCTCGACGCCGCCTACGCCGCGCTCGACTTCCACAACGGCTGCAATCCGCAGGGAACAACTCTGACGAGCGGACTTGGACGGGTATATCCGGTCGCGTTTCTCGACTTACCCTCCTACGTTGACGGAATCGCCGAGTACGTACCGGGCATTACGCCGTACAGATGGACCTACGGAATGCCGGCAAAGGCTGTCGAGTTCGTCTAC
>JAGCPM010000235.1 GCA_017965685.1 Kiritimatiellia bacterium
GATGACGTGGTTCTCGAAGAGGCTTTCGAGATACTGGCTGACCTTGCGGAAATGAACGGCGGCGCTGAGCTGCCGCCGGCGAGGCTGGACTGGTTCAACGCGATACTCGGCATGTGACAAACTCGCAACCGGAGGAGGATGTTCAATGAAAATGGTCAGATTTACGAAAATGCACGGCGCCGGGAACGACTTCGTGCTGATTGACGACCGCGAGGGGAATTTTCCCTGCGACGACCACAGGCGAATCGTCTGCATGGCCACTAGGCGCCTCGGAATCGGGTGCGAGGGTGTTATACTCGTTCAAGACTCCGATCGCGTCGATTTCAAGATGCGCTTCTACAATCCGGATGGCACGGAAGTGGAGCTTTGCGGCAACGGTGCGAGGTGCGTGGCTGCGTTCGCGAGGGAGATTGGCGCCGCGAAGGCCGACACTATGGTGTTCGAGACGCTCGCCGGCGACATAAGAGCCGAAATACTAGGAGACGGGATGGTTAAACTCGCCATGCCGGATCCAAAGGATTTTGCCGATGACTTCTGCGTCGTAGGCGTACCGCACAAAATCATACCTGTAGAGAACCTCGCCAAGGCGGATGTCGCCGGCGACGGAAGGCGGATACGGCTTTCGGACGAATTCGCGCCTGACGGGACGAACGTCGATTTCGTGACTTACCGCCAGCCGAACAGGGCGAACATGCGCACTTACGAGCGCGGCGTCGAGTCCGAGACCGGCGCGTGCGGCACCGGCGCGACAGCGACCGCCGTAATAGGCGTGAGGGACTACGGACTTTCTTTTCCCGTCTACGTGACGAGCGCAGAGGGCTTCGAGCTTGTCGTGGACGGCATGGAAAGCGAAAACGGCTTCACGAACCTGACTCTCACCGGTCCCGTCAAACGCGTGTATTCGGGTGAAATCGATCTCGATACCCTTGACATCATAGAGGAATAATTGGTATACTATCAGCGTTATGAGCAAATACTTCGTAATACTTGTTGGAGCGATCCTGGTCAACAACTTCGTCCTGAGCCGCTTTCTGGGCTGTTGCCCTTTTCTTGGCGTGTCGAAGAAGACAGAAACCGCCCTTGGAATGTCCGGTGCGGTTGTCTTCGTTATGACTATCGCTTCGGCGGTGACGTGGTGTCTCGACCGCTGGCTCTTGACGCCAAACGGCCTTGGGTATATCCACACGCTCGCGTTCATTTTGGTGATCGCGTCGCTTGTGCAGTTCATCGACATCGCGATGAAGCGGTTCCTGCCTCTGCTGCACGCGGCACTCGGCATATTTCTGCCGCTCATAACGACGAACTGCGCGGTGCTCGGCGCAGCCGAGATCAACTGCAAGCAGGGAACCGGCTTTGTCGAAGCGGTGTTTTTCTCGTTCGCGGCGGCGGTTGGATTCGGGTTCGCGCTGGTGATCTTCTCCGGCATCCGAGAGAAGCTCGCCCACGCCAATCCGCCGCGATGTTTCAGGGGAATAGCCATAGCGCTTGTGACGGCGGGGCTCCTGTCGCTTGCGTTTATGGGATTCAGCGGACTTGTGAAGCTACCGTACTGAGGAGGTTGACATTGTGATTGCGATAGTTTGCATAGCGGGAATCGGTCTTGTTGTGGCGGCGGCGTTGGCCATAGCCGACAGGTATCTGAGCGTGCAGGAGGATCCTCGCATAGGAATGGTCACTGCTGCTTTGCCGGGCGCTAACTGCGGAGGCTGCGGCTTCCCGGGCTGCGACGGCTATGCACGCGCCCTTGTCGCAGGCACCGCTCCCAACGGAGCCTGTGCGGCTGGCGGAGATGCGGTCGCGGCCGAAGTCGCCAAGATACTCGGCGTGGCTGCCACGGCGACAGAGAAGCGTGTCGCGCTCGTGAAGTGCTGCGGAACGAGGAGTGAGGCGATAAGGGTTGGCGACTACAACGGAATCTGCGATTGCGCGGTCGCGGCGGCGACGGCCGGCGGCGACAAAGGTTGCAAATACGGCTGCCTCGGCTACGGGGCCTGCGCTAACGTCTGCCCGAAGGGTGCGATTTCGATAAGGGACGGCCTTGCGAAGGTGGATAAGCGCCTTTGCATCGGCTGCGGAAAGTGCGTGACGGCGTGCCCGAAGAAGATTATCGAGCTCGTTCCCGCGTCTGCGACGATACACGTCCTCTGCGCGAACCCCGACAAGGGTCCGAACGTCCGCAAGGTCTGCGGAGTCGGTTGCATGGGCTGCCACCTCTGCGAAAAGAATTCCGGCGGCAAGGAAGCGAACCACTTCACGTTCCAGGGATTCCTCGCGAAGACGAACTACCAGAATCCGCCGACGGATGCGGCAATCGTCGCGAAATGCCCTGCGAAATGCATGATTGAAGACCCTCATTTCGAAACGGGGCGCTGAGAAAGGAATTGTTGAAATGAGAACGGTAAAGAGTCCATTCAAGTTCAAGGGCGGAGTTCATCCCGACTACAACAAGGAGCTGGCGCGTGAAAGGGCGATAGAGCGCTTGCCCATGCCCGCCGAACTCGTCATATCAATGAGCCAGCATCTCGGCACTCCGGCGAAGTGCCTCGTAAAGGCGGGCGATTTCGTTCGTCGCGGACAGCTTATCGGCGAGAAGAACGGCTTCATATCTGTTTGTGTAAGGGCTAGTGCGGACGGCAAGGTCAAGGCTGTCGAGAAGCGTCCCGGCCCCGCAGGCGGCATGGCGGACGCTGTCATCCTCGATACGGCGGCGGAGCTTCCGTCCGATCTTCCCGCCCTCGAGCCTCTCTCGCCGCTCGATTGGAAGACCGCAACGAAGGAGGAGCTTCTCAAGCGTGTCGAGGAGGCAGGAATCTGCGGAATGGGCGGTGCCGGCTTCCCGACGAACGTAAAGCTCAGCCCGCCGCCTGGCAAGCGCTGCGAGTATCTCATACTGAACGGAGCGGAATGCGAGCCGTACCTCACCGCCGACTTCAGGCTCATGCTCGAGAAGGCGGATAGGATACGCATCGGAGTGGAGATAATGCGTAAGATCCTCGGCGGCCCCGCTGTCAGGATTGCGATCGAGGCAAACAAACCTGAAGCGATAGCCGCGATGGAGAAGGCGTTTGCGGACATCGAAGGCAACGTCGAAATCGTCGTGTTGCCGGTTCTCTATCCGCAAGGCAGCGAAAAGCACCAGATATATGCGACCGTCGGGCGCGTTGTTCCCGAGCCGCCGGCGCTCCCGATAGACGTTGGATGCGTTGTGGAGAACGTCGGAACGGTGGCCGCCATCGCCGATGCTGTGGAGAAGGGTGAGCCTCTTCTCGAGCGCGTGACGACGGTTTCCGGCGATGCGGTCGCGGAGCCGAAGAACATTCTTGCTCCTACAGGAACGAAGTATGCCGACCTCATCGCGTTCTGCGGCGGGGAGAAGGAGCGTCCGGCCAAGGCGATATCCGGTGGAACGATGATGGGCTTTGCCGTTCCATCGCCGGAAATCGCGACAACGAAGACTACTTCCGGACTCCTTCTTCTCACGAAGAAGCGTGTGTTTCAGTATTCCTCTCAAGCATGCATCAATTGCGGACGTTGTGTCAGGGCCTGCCCGATGAACCTCAACGCGGCGGAAATCGCGAAGGCCGTGGAATCCGACGACATCAAGGGCGCGGAAGATTTGCACGTAATGACATGCATCGAGTGCGGCGCGTGCAGTTTCAGCTGCCCGGCGTACCGCCCGATAACGCAGTTCTGCCGTCGCGCAAAGAACTCCATCCGCGCGAGAATCGCGGCCGAGAAGGCGAAGGCCGCCGCTGCGGCCGCAAAGGAGGCCAAGTGATATGAAACCGAAAGACACGGCACAACACTACATTCTCTCAAGCTCGCCCCACGCTCATGCGAAGAGCTCCGTCTCGCGCATCATGCTGGACGTCATAATCGCGCTACTGCCCACGACTGCGGCTGGAATCTTTTTCTTCGGGATGCCGGCGGTTTGGACCGTGCTCGTCTGCGTGGCGACTTGCGTCTTGACGGAGCTTCTCTGCCGTCTGGCTATGAAGCGCGAAAATACGGTCGGCGATCTTTCGGCGGTCTTGACGGGCCTCTTGCTGGCTCTGAATCTTCCGGCGGGAATACCACTATGGATGGCAATCGTCGGCTCGGTCTTTGCGATAGCGGTTGCGAAGCAGGTGTTCGGCGGACTCGGCATGAATCCGTTCAACCCGGCCCTTGCCGCGCGCGCTTTCATGCTCATATCGTTCACCGGTCCGATGACCACGTGGCTCAAACCGTTCTGGTGGAAGACTCCCGACGCGGTCACGACGGCAACGCCGCTCGCCACGATGAAGACGTGGTTTATCACCGAGGCGACGGCTTCCGCCTCCCCGCACGGTCTTTGCAACACCGCCTGCTCGGGTGTTCCCGGACTGTGGGATATGGCGCTCGGCAACATCCCCGGATGTATCGGCGAAGTTTCCGCGATAGCCCTTGCGCTGGGGGCGGCGTATCTCCTCTGGCGCAAGGTGATAACGTGGCACATACCTGTCTCGTTCATCGCGACGGTGTTCGTCTATTCGCTCATCGCTGGCGGTGCTCCCGCCATCATGCAGGTTCTCACTGGCGGTGTAATGATAGGTGCCTGCTTTATGGCGACAGATTACGTGACCTCGCCCACCACCGCGAAGGGCAAGCTTATATTCGGTTTCGGGTGCGGACTTCTCTGCATGCTGATCCGCCAGTTCGGCTCGTATCCGGAGGGGTGCTCCTTCGCGATACTCATCATGAACGCCGTCTGCCCGCTCATAAACCGCTGGACGCAGCCGAAGCCTTTTGGAGGTAAATAAGCGATGAAGAAGATTTTTGGACTTGTCGCGAGCCTGACGGCCATAGCCGGAGTGTGCGCCGGAGTGCTCGCCTATGTGAATTCGCTTACCGCCGATCCGATTGCGAAAATGTTGGTCAAGAAGACGTTTGAGTCCGCCGAGGCCGTGATGCCCGCAGGTGTGAGCAATGTCGAGAAAGACGATGCGACTGGAATATTCCTCGGAAAGAACGAAGCTGGGGAAGTCATCGGCTACGCGGTCGACGGAACCGACGCCGGCGGATACGGCGGCGACATAAAACTGATGGTCGGTTTCGAGGAGGACAAGAAGACGGTGGTCCGCTATCGCACTCTTCTCGCGGCCGAAACTCCCGGACTCGGCATGAAACTCAACACTCCCGAGTTTGCGGACCAGTTCGGCGGCATGGCGGCTCTCTCGCTGGCCGTGAAGAAGGATGGCGGCGAAATAGACGCCATAACATCAGCCACTATCACGTCGCGCGCGGTCTGCAGGGCCATAGCAAACGCGGCTTCAAAACTCAGTCAACACTAAACAAAAAAGAAAGGTATCAACCATGGAAACAACAAGACGCGATTTCCTAAAGGGCACGCTCTGGATGGGCGCCACTGCGGCACTCGCGGGATGCGCAACCGATTCGCTGAAACTCTCTGCGGCAGGCGGCATGACCGCATACGCCGACAAACCGATCAAGAAGGTGCGCGTGGGCGTGGTCGGCCTCGGCATGCGCGGACCGGGCGCGGTGCACCGCCTTGCGGAGATTCCCGGCGTGGAGGTTGCGGCTCTTTGCGATCTCTATCCATCCAGGGTTGAGGCGCAGCAGGCGTGGCTGAAGTCGAAGGGCAAGCCGGCCGCACGCGAGTATTCCGGCGAAGAGGGTTGGAAGTCGATGTGCCAGAGCGATCTCGATCTGGTTTACATTGCAACGCCGTGGAAGCTCCATGCTCCAATGGGCCTGTACGCCATGGAGTGCGGCAAGCACGCCGCCATAGAGGTTCCTTCGGCAATGTATCTCGACGAATGCTGGGCTCTCGTCGAAACCTCAGAACGCACACAGCGCCACTGTATGCAGCTCGAAAAC
>JAGCPM010000236.1 GCA_017965685.1 Kiritimatiellia bacterium
CATGTGCATTCAACCAGGCTCTGCCATCTCTCCAAACTGGGTGATAGTATATCAAAATCGCCCCTGACGGCGCAAGGGGGTATTTAAGGATTTTTGATGGCGGGAAGAAGTCCGCTTGCGCGTGCGAGCCGCGATTTGATATACTATGCATTCAGGAACAACCGAAAGGAAACGGAGATGATGGACAAGACCGCAGGCTGGGCCGGGGAAACAAGAACCCTCGCAATATGCGCCGCGCTGGCGACGCTTGCAATCGTTTCGCGCGCCGAGTGCGTGAAGTACGCCGGGATATTCATAAACGACGAGGATTGGGGACTTAGGCCGTGGGCCGTCAAGCACTTCGGCAAGAAGGAGCAGATCGGAACTCAAACCTATGAGATGGTCTTCGCACTCATGAAAGAGTGCGGACTCAACTTCATCTGGCCAGCGATGCACGAGGGAGGCTACGAGTTCGTTTCAAGGCCGGAAAACATGGCGTTAGCAGCGAAACATGGCATAACCATCGGGACGAGCCACTGCGAACCGATGCTTAGGAACAACTGCTATCTTTCGAAGGGCGACAAAAAGAAATGGAGCTGGCTCGGGAACAGGGATTTCATCAAGGACTACTGGCAATGGTCCGTCGACCGCTATGCAACGAACGATGTCCTATGGACAATCGGCATGAGGGGCATCCACGACGGCAAGATGCAGGACGGAACGAACACCTCGCATAAAATAGAGATACTTGAGGACGTCTTCGCGGTGCAGTGCGCAATGCTTGAGGCGGCCGGCAAAAAGGACGCTCCGAAGCTGTTCGTACCGTACAAGGAGGTGCTACCGATATTCAATGCCGGGCTGAAGGTGCCTGACGGCACCACAATAATGTGGGTGAACGACAACTTCGGGTACGTCCGGCGGCTCGGCGGTCCGCAGTGCGATGGCTACGGCGGCGGAATATACTGGCACGCAAGCTATCACGGCAGGCCGCACGGATACATACACCTTTGCACAACGCCGCCCGCATTCATGTGGTACGAGCTCGTTGCGAAATGCTGGCAGAACGGCGTGCGGGACGTATGGATGGTGAATGTAGGCGACGTCTTCCAGGCGGAAATCATAATGTACGCGCTGGGCAAGTTTGCGTCCGATCCGGAAAAATGGATGGCGCAGGGGACCCCCCAAGACGAGATACTGAAGATGTGGGCGGGAGATGCCTTGGCGGTAAAGGACCAGAAAACGGCGGAAAGAATAGCGGCGCATCTTGGCGAATACTTCAATCTCGGATTCATCAGAAAGCCCGAACACATGAGCGTGTACTGGACGCGCAAGCTGCCGCAGAAACTGAAGGAGAAATTGAAATCGCGCTACAGAACCCTTCTCGCCGAAGACAAGGCCGTAGAAGCGGCGCTGCCGGAAGAGATGCGCGACACCTATTTCAGGAAGATCGGCTTCCAGGTGCGCTTCCTCGCGCACACTGGGCTCATACACCTCGAAGGCCGCGACAGGGAATACGCAAGAAGCGTGATAGACCCGCTGCACAAACGCTGGGACTCGATTGAAGGCGGCAAGTGGTCGAGATTCTGGTGCGATACAATCGACGAAAACGGCGGGATGCGCCAGCCGACGGAGCACAACCGATGGTCCTCGCAGATGCAATGGCCGTGGAACGAACCGGCCGATCCAGCGAAAAAGGACCGGCACGGCGAATCGCGCGACAGCTATGGCGCGAGCGCCACAGCATATGACGGAACGCCCGAACCGAAGTGGCTCGAACCGGCGGAAAACATCCCGGCCAACGGAGGCGCATGGCGCGCTGTGAAAGGTCTCGGTACGAGTTCAAACGCGTTAGCGCTTCTGCCGGTCAAGCCGGGAATCGGCGAGGGCTCTGCACTGGTCTACGGAATCGGGAACGAAGAATGCTCTTCTCTGATAATGCAATTCCTGCCGGATTTCGCGCTGTGGCCCGGAATGAAGCTTCGCGTAAAAATCGCCTTTGACGATGGCGAACCGCTGATTGTGGAAGTGCCGAAAAGCGACTCGAACCTCGGCGAAAAAGACCCTGTCAGGAACACGGCTGTTCAGGACAACTTCATACGCGTGAAAACGAAGATTCCCGAAGGCGCGAAAAAAGTGAAGATAACTGCCGTCGATCCGGGAGTGGTCATCGACCAGGTCGGGATTTCTTCAGGCTTTTGATCTTGTCGCGCAGATAGGCGGCGCGCTCGAATTCAAGCGCATCGGCGGCCTCCAGCATCTCCCGCGTGAGTTCGGCGATCAAATCCTTGCCGTCCGCAAGCGCGGTATCGAACGCGAAACCGGCACTCTTGCCCTTTGTGGAAGAGGACTTGAAAACGTATGTGCTCTCGACTATGTCGCGCTTCACGGAACGGGGCGTTATGCCGTGGGCTTCGTTGTAGGCGATCTGCTTTTTGCGGTGCGCCTTTGTTATCTTGAGAAGATCCTTTATCGCGCCCGTTTCATGGTCGCAATAGAGGATCACCCTGCCGTCTACATGGCGCGCCGCCCTTCCGGCGGTCTGCACCAGCGATGTCGTCGAGCGCAGAAAACCTTCCTTGTCTGCATCGAGAATCGCGACAAGCGCGACTTCCGGCAGGTCCAGCCCTTCGCGCAAAAGGTTGATGCCCACGAGAACGTCGAATTCGCCCTTCCTGAGGCGCGCGAGAATCTCCACGCGTTCGATGGCGTCGATGTCGGAATGGAGGTATTCCACGCGAATGCCCGTTTCATGGAGGTAGCGCGTAAGATCCTCGGCGCTGCGTTTGGTGAGGGTTGTGACGAATACGCGGTCGCCCTTGGCCGCAACCTTGCGTATCTCGGCCATGAGGTCGTCGATCTGTCCATCGAGGGGGCGCAGCTCGACTATCGGATCGAGAAGTCCCGTCGGGCGTATGACCTGCTCGGCAATCGTTTCCGCCTCGCCGCATTCCTGTACGCCTGGAGTGGCGGAGCAGTAGACTATCTGACGGACCTTGCCGATGAATTCATCGTACTTGAGAGGCCGGTTGTCCTTCGCGCTCGGCAGGCGGAAGCCATGGTCGACGAGCATCTGCTTTCGCGACTGGTCGCCGTTGTACATCGCGCGAAGCTGCGGAAGGGATACGTGGCTCTCGTCGATTATGGTCAGGAAATCGTCAGGGAAATAATCGATAAGGCATTCCGGCGGAGAACCTGCCGGGCGACCCGTTAGAGGACGCGAGTAGTTCTCGATTCCATTGCAGTAGCCAAGTTCGCGCATCATCTCGATGTCGTATTCTGTGCGCTCCCTGAGACGTTGCGCCTCAAGTAGCTTGTTCTTCGACTCGAAGTATTTGAGGCGCTCCGCCAGTTCTGCCTCGATGCGCCCGAAAGCGGCGGCGA
>JAGCPM010000237.1 GCA_017965685.1 Kiritimatiellia bacterium
CACATTCTCCGCCTTCAGCATGTCGAGTATCACGTCCCTGCGGAACGGCAGCTGGTCGTTCACATGCGGGAACTTGAGAAGAACGGAGGCGTCGTGGAAAAGGCTTCGCTCGAACACTGAGGTTTCGTTTTCGAACAGGCTGACCTTCGTCGAGGTCGAGCCTGGATTTATCACCAGCAGTCTGAACTTGTCGTTTTTCATATCGATCCCTTTCTGAAAGAAGCTGCAAAAGCGCCGTCATGCCCGGCGTCAAGAGGCGTTTCCTCGCGCGTGGCGACGAGGGAGAAGTCTGGGTGGCGCTTCAAGAACGCCTCAACCTGCATCATGTTTTCCTCGGGTTCGTTGGAGCATGTCGAATATACGAGCAGTCCACCCGGCTTCAGGCGCAACACGGCGGCGTCGAGTATCGACGCCTGAATCCTCACGAGCGAGGCAAGCCTTTCCGGCGACCAGTTCCAGCGCGCATCGGGGCGCCGCCTCAAAACGCCCGTATTGCTGCAAGGAGCGTCCACCAGAATCTTGTCGAACCGCCAGTCGGCTGGCGGCATTTCCTGGATTATCTTTATGTCGGCAGCACCGACGCGCGCGAGATTGGCGGCAAGGCGCTTTCTGCGCGCGGGATTCACTTCGCAGGCGACAACATCGGCTCCGCGCCAGAACATCTGGATTGTCTTGCCTCCCGGCGCGGCGCAGGCGTCAAGAACGGTCTCGCCGGGCTGCGGATCGAGGAGCTCGACTGCGTGGCGCGTCGCAGGGTCCTGCACGATGAACGCCCCCTCGGCGTAGCCATCGACATCCTGCACCTTGCAACCGTGCGCAAGAGGCGTGAAGGTCCCGTCCGGCCGCGCAATGAACGTGTCGGCAGGAGTGTTCACGGTCCTTGCAAGCGTTTCGGCGTCTTCTTCGCCATGCCGTTCAAGCCAGCGCCGGTACAGTTCGCGCGGAATGCTCTCGCGCACGTCCACATTTGCGTTCGCAAGCGACTTCAGGACGTCTTCGCGGCTCCTCAGAAGGTTGCGAAGGACGGCATTGACCACACGCGCGATGGATTTTCTGTCGCATCTCCGGGCCGCGTCGACGGTTTCGTTCACCGCCGCGAAATCCGGTACGCCATCCATGTAGAGTATCTGCACCGCGCCGATGTAGAGAAGCGCCTCCAGCCAGCCGCGCGGCCACGTTTTGAGGAATGGGGATAGCGCGAACCTAAGGGCCCTTAGCCGTTTCAGGGCGGTGAAGACCATGTCCTGCACGAAGGCGCGCGAAGCATCCTCCGGCAGCAGTGTCGCAGGGTTGGTGCCGTCCCTCAGCCAGGAAACCAGTATGAAGGCGGCGGTTCTGCGGGAATTTGGACTTGTGTTGCTCATGGCGAGAAGAATCCCTGTACGCGTGAAATAAGCTCGTCCCGCCCCGTCACGGTATGGACGCTCGCGGGGATGGAGCGGCGGAAAACGGCGCCGTAGTTCTTGGTGACAAGACGGGGATCTGTCACGACGACAACCCCGCGATCTCGTTTCGTGCGTATGAGGCGGCCGAAACCCTGGCGGAATTTTATGACGGCCTCGGGCAGCATGTAGTCGCGGAATGAACTGCCTCCCCCGCGGTCTATCTTCTCGCAGCGGGCCTCGACTATGGCGTCGCGGACCATGGCGAAGGGAAGCCTCGCTATGACCACCAAGCTCAGAGCCTCTCCGGCAATATCGACGCCCTCCCAGAACGACTGCGCCCCGAAAAGAACGGTATTCCCCGAACGTCTGAGGCGCGAAGCCATAGCCTCGCGGGAAAGCCCTTCGCCCTGGACGAGAAGGTCGATTCCCGCCGACTCGAGCGCGGAGCGCGATCCGGCGGCCACGGCGGACATCATCTCGTAACTCGTGAAAAGGACGAGCGCGCGGCCGTTCGTGACGGCAAAGAGGTCCTTCAGGATATCCGAAAGCGCGGCGGCGTAGTCCGCGGGATTGGCTGCCGGATCCGGCAGATTGTCGCATGCGTACACGGCGGCCTGCCGCATATAGTCGAAAGGCGAAGCGGCGGTCAGCGCCTTGAAACGCTCCACCGCTCCGAGCCTGGAGGCCATGTAGCGAAAGTCGTTGCCGATGCGCAACGTCGCGGAAGACAGGATCACTGAATCCTTCACGTCATAGACCAGCTTCGCAAGATCGTCCGCCACGGAAAGCGGCGCCGCCACAAGTCGCCAGTACGCCCGGCGCTTCTCCACGCGAACGCGTTCGATCCAGTAGGCGTGGGTGTCTTTTTCGCCGGAAAGGACGAAGTTCACCTCGTTCGCGAAGGCGACAATAGAGTCGGCGACGGCTCCAGTCTGGACGGCGAGGTCGGCGACGAAATTGATCTCTCCCTCGGGGAATGCCGTCTCGAGGGACGCCTTCAGGTCATGGAGAATGTTGACTAGCACCGCCATTTCGTTCTCCATCCTCAGCCGCGCAAGGGAAAGTTCGTTCTCGTTCCAATCCTCCTCTGGATACGGCTTGAAGAGACCATGGACCGAGTGGCTTCTGACTGGCGGAGCGGGCAAATCGGTCGTCGGCTTTTCAACACGATATCGCACCGAGCTGTCGGCCTTGCCCTTTCCTGGCCGCGCAAGCTTCGAGCAGACGTCCGCAAGATCCTCCGCCGCATCGACGAC
>JAGCPM010000238.1 GCA_017965685.1 Kiritimatiellia bacterium
CGTCACGAAGAACAACCAGGAGGCCGTAATCAAGGTTGTGACCGAATACATCTACCCGCAGGACTACGAAGTGCAGCTCCAGTCGAGCAACAGTTCCGGCGGATCGAATTCGTCGAGCCAGTCCGCCGTTCTCGCCATAGTGGAGCCGCAGAACTTCACGATGCGCGAAGTGGGCGTGATACTCACGGCCACGCCCGAGCTGACCGACGACTCGAAACTCATCGACCTCAAGCTTGATGCCCAGGTCGTCGACGAACCAACGTGGCACAACTACGGCATGAGGATTCCGTTCACCGGCAATTCCTCCTCGCTGGAAAACTTTGAAGGATTCGGGCAGATCATCGAGGCCTTGACGGGCGCCGTCACCACCCTCGGTGGCACGCTCTCCGATACGACAAGGGAATTGCTGCTTGGCGAAATCACGGATAGCGGCATTGCCGCGCTCCAGAATCTTTCCGAGGATTCGACCATACAGTATTACGACGCGCCGATGGAGCAGCCGTTCTTCCATGTCAGGTCGATCAACTCCTCCGTCACTGTCTTCCCCGGTGCGACTATCGTCATGGGCGGTCTCATCACCGAGCAGCGCAAGGCGATGGATGACAAGATTCCTTTCCTCGGTGACCTGCCGTTCATCGGCCGTCTCTTCAGGAGCCATTCCGAGCAGACCTCGAAGAGGAACCTTCTCATATTCGTGACGACGAGACTCGTGGACGTCCGCGGCCGCGAGGTAACCGTCACGGCCGTCGAAGAGAACGATGACAATGTGAAGGCCGCTCCCGCGTCCGAAGACTGAAAACTGGGAGAATAGAGCGCGATGAAGATAGCGCTTACGGGAGGGATTGCCTGCGGCAAGTCCCTCCTTTCTCAATACCTGAGGGAGTCTGGCGTCGAGATAATCGACGCCGATGACATCGTACATTCGATTGTTCCGGCTGAAGAGAGGCGGCGCCTCGCGAAGACGGTCTTCGCCGACCCGGAGGCGCGCAAGGCCCTCGAAGGGCGCGTGCACCCTCTCGTCCACGCAAAGATCGGGGAGTTCTGGGCGCGAAAATCCCCGGATGTTTTGGGGATTGCCGTGATTCCTCTCCTTTTCGAGGTGCATTGGGACGGAGAATATGATATAATATGCACCGTGACATCTCCGAAGGAGGCGCAGGTTTCCCGGATGATGGAATCGCGCGGCTACTCGCGAGAGGAGGCCGAGGCGAGAATAGCGGCCCAGATGCCAGTGGGCGAAAAGGCCGCGAGGTCCCACTACACGATAGAGAACAACGGATCCGCCGCCAAGTTGAGGGACTCGGCCAAGCGGTTCGTCGAATGGATAAGGAGCCGGTGAAATGGCAGAAGAAGAAGCGATAGACGTTTTCGCAGGCGCTAAGAGGCGAAATCCCGCGCCGCAATCCGCAGAGCATGAAGCGGCCGCGCAGTCGGGCGACGAACCGCAGGCGAAACCCGCGCAAGGCGCGCATGCGCCGGCGCAACAGCCGAAGCGCGCGTACGCGCCAAGGCAGCACAAGCCGTTCCAGCGCGGACCGAAACAGAACAATTCGCCGATACGCGGATCAAACGGAGAGGAGAGCGTGAACCCGCTCCTTAACGCGCCGCTCCCTGCGGAGCAGAAGCAGCAGGACGCCCCCGCCCCGGCCAACCCCAACAGGAATCCCGACCTTCCCGAATACAGCCTCGCCGACATACAGACGTGGCCCGCCCCGCAGGTCGTCGAGAAAATGATGCCCGGCGCCGATCCCGAGGAACTCGGCTCCTACCGCAAGCACGAGCTCATATTCGCCGCCATACGCACCTACCTTTCGAACGGCGGCGCGGTTCTCGCCTCGGGCTGCCTCGAAATCATGCGCGAGGGACATGGCTTTCTCAGGTCCGCGAAGAACAACTTCCTGGCCTGCCCCGAGGATGTGTTCGTCACCCAGCAGCAGATCCGGCGGCACGCCCTGAGGACTGGCGATATCGTCGAAGGCCCGATACGCGACCCTCGCGACCGCGACAGGTTCTTCTGCCTCGGCAATGTCAACCTCGTGAACGGCAAGGAGCCCGGCGTAGCCGCCCGCGTCATACACTTCGAGAACCTTACCGCGACCTTCCCCACGCGGCGCATCATCCTCGAAACGAAGGCGGACGAATATTCGATGCGCGTCATCGACATATTCACTCCCATAGGCTTCGGCCAGCGCGGCCTCATAATCGCGCCGCCCCGTGTAGGCAAAACGGTCCTTCTGCAGAAAATGGCCAATGCCATCTCCGCCAACCATCCCGAGGCGATGCTGATCATTCTCCTCATAGACGAAAGGCCTGAGGAAGTCACCGACATGCAGCGCAACACGAAGGCGATGGTCCTTTCCTCCACGTTCGACGAAGAGCCGCTCCACCACGTGAACGTGGCCGAGATGGTCATCGAGATGTCCAAGCGCCAGGTGGAAAACGGCCGCGACGTCATAATCCTTCTCGACTCTATAACGCGCATGGCCCGCGCCTACAACACGGTGCAGCCCCACTCTGGCAAGATTCTCACCGGCGGCGTGGACGCGCTCGCCATGCACCGCCCGAAGCGCTTCTTCGCCGCCGCTACGAACATAGAGGGCGGCGGTTCGCTCACAATCATCGCCACGGGTCTTGTCGAAACCGGCTCCAGGATGGACGATGTCATATTCGAAGAGTTCAAGGGCACCGGCAACATGGAAATAGTCCTCGACAGGTCTCTCGCCGACAAGAGGATAGTCCCCGCCATCGACATCGACAAGTCCGGCACGCGCAAGGAGGACCTTCTTCTCGATCCGCTAGAGCTGGAAAAGACGTGGGCCCTGAGAAGGGTGCTCGCGGATGCCGGCGCCGAAAGCGCGATGAAGTCAGTCCTCAATTCGCTCAAGAAGACGAAATCCAACCCGGAGTTCCTTCTCGCGCTCGACCTGAAAAACAAGGCGTGACGGCAAAATACCCCCTTGCGCGCAAGAGTCCATGGCTATGGGGTGACCATAGTGCCAAACTGCCGCAGTTAGGCTTAAGGGGTGCTTATTGCCTGAAGGAAGATGGACTCGACCCGAACGCCGCCGTGAATGACGAGCTGAAATACTGGAGCGACGAAAAGCCGGAGGCCTTTGCAATGCTCTTGAGCGGCATCGACGTCGTCTGCACGAGCCGCTTCGCCTCGGTAAGCCTCGTTTTGGATATCTCCTTTTGGACCGAAGTGCCGAGCTTCTGGCGGAACGCCTTGTCCACGAGCGTGTGGGACTTGCCCACATGCGTATAGACATCTGCGGCCGTTATGTTCTTCGTAATGTTGGCTCTTATGAAGACGAGGGCGTCAGACAGCCATGGCGGGGAGAGCGGGTAGATGCGCGTAGAGCCGCGCTCGATAAGTTTCAGCGGCTTGACGCGGACAGGCGGCGGCACGACGCCAGGTTTGTCGAACATCTTCTGTAGCGATTCGGCCGCCGCATAGCCTATTCCGACGGGGTTCTGGTCTATGGACGATATGGGCGGATCCGTGAACTGGCAAACGAGTTCGTCGTCGTCGACACCGAGAATCGCCACGTCCTCCGGTACGTGGATTCCGTTTGCGCGGCATATTTCGCTAACCTGGTATGCGCGCATGTCGTGTGCGCAGAAGATGGCGACCGGCTTCGGCAGTCCGCGGAGCCATTTAAGCAGCTGCCTGGCGTCGGAAGGCATCCCGAAGTGCTCGTGCATCACCACGGAGTCTTCGAAGTCCTTCAGCGCGATCCTGGGGGTGGAATACAGGCTGCATCTGAAGTGGTTGAGCTCCAGGCTGCGGACAAAGCCGTTGCGGCGTCCGTCCGAATAGCTGCGCCCGTTGTAGCCGCAGAACGCGAAGTTGGTGAAGTGGTGCTCTATGAAGTGTCGCGCGGCCATCTGCCCTACGACGAGCGCGTTCTGGTCGACGGCGGCGAATCCCGGAACGGATTTCTCGAAGAACACGTCAACCACGGGCTTCCCGATGGATGAGAGAGTCTTGGTTATTCCGTCATTCATGGCGCGGGCGATGAAGCCGTCGTACATGTTTCTGCGGATGTCCTGGCGAAGTTCCGAGAACTCTATGAACTTCAGCGACCAGTCGTTCCTCTCGCGCGCAAAACGCACTATTCCCTCGCACAGTTTGCGCCCATATCCCCTTTGTCGCTCTACGAGGATTCCGATTTTCTTCATTGCAGTAGTGTCGTTCATGCGTGTATTATATCAAAAAATCGGTTTTATGTGCTTGCAAAAAACAATATTATTATTGCAATGTTTACAATTGAAATCCAGCAATGACATTTGTTAGAATATAAGACAAAGACCAGAGGTGCGAAAATACTTTGAAAAATGAAATGCAGGAGTGTGACATTTGCCGGCAATGTGATCGTTGACAGCGTGAAGATGCTTCCGTCGTGGCCGGAACGCGGGATGCTGGTCAACGTTTCATCTGTCAAGAGGTCCGTTGGCGGCTGCGTCTCAAATACCGGCATCGACCTGAAGAGGCTTGATCCGTCGATGGAAGTTCGGGCGATCGCGAAGATTGGCGGCGACGAACCGGGCGCGTTCGCGGTCGGGACGCTTTCGCAAGCCGGCATCGACACGTCCGGCGTCGTCGCGGTTGAGGGCGCGGCAACATCGGCGGTCGACTGTCTCACACTGGAGAAGACCGGAGAGAGGACATTCCTCTGTCTGAAGGGCGCAGGCGCGCTTCTTTCTCCGGACGACTTCAACGTCGACTCTCTTGACTGCGACATCTTCCACCTGGGATATCTCCTGCTCCTCGACGGCATGGATGCCCCGGACGGCGAGTACGGAACGAAAGCCGCCTGCCTTCTCGCCGCCGTGCAGGCGAAGGGAATCAGAACCTCCATTGACATCGTCTCCGAACAGTCGGACCGTTTCGCGCGGATTGTCCGTCCCGCGCTCAAGTACTGCGACTACTGCGTCGTGAACGAAATAGAGGCGTCGCGCGCGACGGGTGCGGGAAAGGATGACATGCGCGGACTTTGCGAGGGTCTCGTCGCCCTCGGCGTCAGGCGATGTGCAGTCGTGCACCGTCCCGAGGGATCTGCCGCGCTTGACCGTAACGGCGGTTTCGCGACCCTTGGATCTCTGGAACTACCGGACGGCTGGATCGTCGGTTCGACCGGCGCGGGCGACGCATTCTGCTCGGGGATGCTCTATTCGTTTCTTCACGGGATGCCCCCGGAGGATGGCATGCGACTTGCGTCATGCGCGGCGGCGTTCAATCTTTCCGTGCCCGGATCGGTGGATGGCGCCAGATCGCTTGCAGAGACGTTCGAACTCGAAAAGGAATTCAAGAGGAGGAAAGTATGCTGGTAAACATGAAAGGGATGCTCGTCGATGCGGCCAGGGGCGGCTATGCGGTCGGCGGATTCAACTTTGCGTCGCTCGAGTCGGGAATGGGCGCGGTCAGGGCCTCGGAGGAACTCGGGATACCGTTTGTTCTGGAGCACGCTCCGGCACACGAGGAGTATTGCCCTTTTGATGTAGCGGCACCGATCATGGTGCAGCTTGCGAAGGCGGCGAAGACGCCCGTCGCAGCGCATCTGGACCACGGCGACTCGGTCGAACTCTGCCTAAAGGCGCTTAAGTACGGTTTTTCGTCCGTCATGTTCGACGGCTCCGCGCTTTCCTACGAAGAGAATATAGAGAAGACGGCCTTTGTCTGCAAGGTTGCTCACGAGTTCGGGGCGACCATCGAGGCCGAACTGGGCGCGATGCCGCACAACCTCAAGGGTGAACTGCGGGAATACACTCCGGAGGATTTCTACACGAGACCGGAAGATGCCGCAAGGTTCGTCGCAGAGACTGGCGTGGACGCGCTGGCCATCTCCTTTGGCACGGTGCATGGCGTCTACAAGACTACGCCCAAACTTTCGTTCAAGGTGATCGACGGGGTAAGGAAGGCGACCGGCGACCTGCCTCTCGTGATGCACGGAGGATCGGGGCTTTCCGATGCCGACTACCGCGAGGCCATCTCGCGCGGCATACGGAAAATCAACTACTACACCTACGGTGCGATAGCCTCCGGCGAGGCGGTTCGCGCGTATGTCGCCGCTCACGAAGGCAAGCTAATGTTCCATGACATTGCCGTGTGCGCGACAAATGCCGTATGCGACGACGTAAAGCGCGTGATGAAGCTCTTCAAACAGGAGACTGCGCGTCAGATACGGAAGACGGTCTGATTTCAGGCGGCGTCAAACGATTGCAGACAACAAAAAGGAAAGGATGAAAAAATGCTCAAAGGAATAAACCCGGTTCTGTCATCGGACCTGCTGAAGATACTCTGGGACATGGGGCATGGCGACGAACTCGTCATCACCGATGCCCACTATCCCGCACACTCCAAATCTCCCGATCGCGTCGTCGACGCGGCAGGCGTGGATGTGGCGCCGCTTCTTAAGGGAATCGCCCCGCTGTTCGAACTCGACCCGGAGGTTCCGCCCGCCATGATCCAGGACACCCAAAAGGATCCCGCCGATCCGCAGGTCGAAAAGGACTTTCGCGAGGCTCTCGGCTATGGCGGGGAGATCGTGCGCATGGGCAGGTTCGACTTCTACGACCGCGCGACAAAGGCATACGCCGTCGTCCGCACGGGAGAACTCAGAAAGTACGGCTGCATCATAATCACGAAGGGCGTGACTAACAACGGAAAGGGGTGGAGGTGATGAAGACGGTAAAGGACAAGTATCTGCTCGTCGGGGCGGACACGGCGGGATTCCCTATCAAGGAGGCTGTCGTCGCGCACCTGAAGGCGCAGGGCTGGACGATAGAGGACATCGGCGTCACGGACTACGAGCGCGACAAGGACGACCTGAACCTCATGTTCCATCGCGTGGGACTCCGGGTAGGTGCGAAGATCGCTTCGGGCGAGTACGAGCGCGCGATGGTTTTTTGCGGAACCGGCATGGGGATACACATCGCGGCGTCGAAGTGCCCGCACGTCCACGCCGGCGTCGTGGAGTCGCCGCAAGCCGCCGAGCGCGCGGCGAAGGGCAACGGCGTGAACGTCCTCGCGATGGGCGCATTCTTCGTCACAACTCACATGGCCTGCGTCATAGCGGACGCATACCTCAACTCCTGGCTTGGCAAGGGATATGAGTGGTGGCACAACTTCTACGAATTCCACAAGCTCGCCATCGACGAGATGGAGGCTTTCGACTACGACGAGTATATGAAGACTGGCAAGCTCCCCCATCTCGGCGACTATCCGCTTTCGCCGGCGGGTAACGTTCCCGGAAAGGCCGTCGGCAAGAAGGACTGAACGGTGGGACGCAGGGGCTACATCTTCGACATGGACGGTACGCTCGTCGACAACGTGCAGTACCACGTCAAGGCATGGAAGGCGTTTTCGCGAAAGTACGGAAACGAACTTTCCGAGGACAAGATAGTGGGCTGGATGGGCATGACGAACCGCATCTACCAGGAGCGAATACTAGGCCGTTCCGTTGGCGACGAGGAGTCGCTCCGCATGAGCGAGGAGAAGGAGTCCAAGTACCGGGAGCTCTTTTCCGCGCACATGCGCCTTCCCGACGGACTCCGCGCGCTTCTGGATCGCGTCCGCGATGCGGGAATCGTCTGCGCGGTGGCGACGGGCGCGCCGGCTTCCAACGTCAACTTCATAATGGACGGGCTCTCGCTTCGTGACGACTTCAAGGCCGTGGTGGACGAGACCAAGTACACGAAGTGCAAGCCCGACCCCGAATGCTTCCTGACGGCGGCGAAGATGCTTGGATGCGATCCGTCTGACTGCGTCGTGTTCGAGGACGCCGTTCCGGGCGTCATGGCCGGGAAGGCCGCCGGCATGAAGGTTGTCTGCGTGACGTTCACGCGTCCGCGCGAAGTCCTTGTCGACGCCGGAGCCGACATGGTAGTCGATTCATATCTTGAACTCTTCGAAAAGGAGCTGCCGTGAAGGGAGCCGTTGAAATGGACGTAGTGGCGTTTGGCGAAATACTGTGGGATGTCATCGACGGCGTTCCACATCTTGGCGGCGCTCCGTTTAATTTCGCCGCGCATGCCGCGCTCCTGGAACTCAAGACCGCCATCGTCTCGGCCGTCGGGTGCGACGAATTGGGGACGAAAGCCATCGCCGCCGCAGAGCGCTTCGGGGTGGGCGTGTCCTTGGTGGAAAGGCATCCGTCGCTTCCGACGGGCATCGTGAACGTGACGCTCGCAGACGGCATTCCGTCGTACGAGATAGTGAGGCCCGTCGCGTGGGACGAGATTTCATGCGGTTCAGCGGCGGATGCCGCGCCCGTCCCGCCGAAGGTGTTCTATTTCGGCACGCTGGCGCAGCGTTCGCCGGTCTCCGCTGCGACGCTACGGCGGCTGCTCCGTGCATTCGACACGTCCTTGACCTTCTTCGACGTGAATCTTCGGCAGGACTGGTGGAGCGAGGCACTCGTATTGAAATGCCTCGAATCGGTCGATGTCTTCAAGGTGAACGATGAGGAGATGAAGACCCTTGGATTTTCCCCGGAGGCGCTTTTCTCCCGATTCCCTCGCCTCAAGACTGTCGTCGAGACTCGCGGCGCGGAGGGATGCCGCGTGGCGTCGCGGGGGGAATCCGCATTCGACAGCCCTGCGATTTGCGACGGACCGGTCGTCGATACGGTCGGCGCGGGCGATTCTTTCTCCGCCGCATTCATAGCCGCCATTCTGCGCGGTGAAAGCCTCAAGGCCGCGGCCGAGGCAGGCAACCGCCTTGCGGGGAAGGTTGCGGCACGCGCTGGCGCCATACCCGAAGACATTTGACAAAAACAGAAAGGAAGAACACAATGAAATACGGTATATACTACGCCTACTGGGAAGACAAGTGGGAGGCCGACTACTTCAAGTACATCGAGAAGGTGGCGAAGCTCGGCTTCGACTTCCTCGAAATCGCCTGCACGCCCATAAACGGCTATTCGCGTCAGACGCTGAAGGACCTTCGCCAGGCGGCTAAGGACAACGGAATCTTCCTCACGGCGGGGCACGGGCCCAGCGCAGACCAGAACCTCTCCTCGCCGGACGCTGCAGTCCGCAAGAACGCCAAGAAGTTTTTCACAAAGCTCCTGAAGAACCTCGAAATCCTCGACATCCACACCATCGGCGGCGGCATCTACAGCTACTGGCCCGTGGACTACTCCAAGCCCATCGACAAGAAGGGCGACTGGGCGCGTTCCGTCAAGGGCGTGCGCGAGGTCGGGAAGATCGCGGCCGACTGTGGCGTTGACTACTGCCTCGAGGTTCTGAACCGCTTCGAGGGATATCTCCTGAACACTGCGGCAGAGGGCGTCAAGTTCGTCAAGGAAGTGGACGTCCCCTCCGTGAAGGTGATGCTCGACACGTTCCACATGAACATCGAGGAGGATTCCATCGGAGGCGCGATCCGCTCCACGAAGGGACTTCTCGGCCACTTCCACACCGGCGAGTGCAACCGCCGCGTCCCGGGAAGGGGCAGGACGCCGTGGTTCGAGATCGCGACGGCGCTGAAGGAAATCGGCTACAAGGGCAACGTAGCGATGGAGCCGTTCGTCCGCATGGGCGGTAAGGTGGGCGAGGACATCAAGATATGGCGCGAGCTCGAGCCGGGCATCACCGAGGCGAAGATGGACGCGGACGCGAAGAGCGCCCTTGAGTTCGAACGCGCGGTGCTGGGCTGATTCGGACGGGAGGCACTTCATGCAGCTGATCGACTGGTTGATGGTGTTCGGCTATTTCGGCGTCCTGGCCGTCGTCGTGACGGGCACGCTGCGGAAGCGGAAGATCAGGTCCGGCGAAGACCTCTTCCTCGGGGGGCGTTCCGTCGGCTGGCTCGCCATAGGCGCGTCGCTCTTCGCGGCGAACATCGGCTCGGAGCATCTTGTCGGACTCGCCGGCGCGGGGGCTTCGGCAGGTCTCAGCCAGGCGCACTGGGAGTTCAACTCGTGGATCATCGTGGGCATGGCCTGGATATTCCTCCCGTTCTACTACAAGAGCGGGGTGTCCACCATGCCGGAATTCATCGGGCGACGCTTCGGCGAGCGGGCGCGGTGGCTTCTGACCCTCGTCTCGCTCGCGGCGTACGTCCTCACCAAGATCGCGGTGACGGTGTTCGCCGGCGCCGTGTTCTTCCAGACGATGATGCCGGAGCTCCAGCTTGTCGTAGGAGACGTCACGATCACGTCGTTCTGGCTCGGGGCGGTCCTTACCGTCGTCCTCGCCGGAATCTACTCTTCGGTAGGAGGTCTCTCCGCAGTCGTTTACACCGATGTCGTCCAGACTGTCGTCATTCTCGTCGGTACGCTGTCGGTCACGGGGTTCTCGCTCTACTACCTCGGCCATTCCGGCGTGGTCCTGCCTGACGGGCAGGCCGCGCAGTCGATGTCGGACGGATGGCAGGTGCTGAAGCAGACGATTGTGTCGAGCGGAGCCGCCGAGCGGTTTTCGCTGTTCCATCCGCTCACCCATCCGACGTTCCCGTGGCTGGGCGTCATGGTCGCGTCGCTCGTCAGCGGCTGCTGGTACTGGTGCACGGACCAGTTCATCGTGCAGAGGACGCTGGCGGCGAAGGACCTTACGAACGCCCGCAGGGGCGTCCTTTTCGGATCGCTCCTCAGGTTTACCCCGGTCTTCCTCTTCATAGTTCCGGGGATGCTCGGCTTTGCGCTTTGGCAGAACCACGTCAGCATCGGAGGCGTGGAGTTCGGGCGTCAGATGACGATGCTCGTGGACGGCGTGCGCGCAATTGACGGCGACAAGGTGTTCCCGACTCTCGTGCAGAGCGTGCTGCCTGTCGGGTTTCGCGGCATTGTCGTAGCGGGAATGGTCGCGGCGCTTATGAGTTCGATGGCGTCGCTCTTCAATTCGGTTTCGACGCTCTTCACGATGGACGTGTTCCTTAAGCTGCGTCCGGATGCAGGGCAGAAGACCGTCGTTCTGGTGGGCCGCTGCACCACCGTGGTGATGACGTGCCTTGGCCTTCTCTGGCTTCCGGTCGTGAAGCTCATCACCAGCGGCGGGCTATACGAGTATCTCCAGAACGTGCAGTCGTTCCTCGCGCCCCCGATTGTCGCCGTGTTCCTTGCGGGGCTTTTCTGGAAGCGTGCGAACCTGGCCGGGTCTATCACGGGGCTTGCCGGCGGATTCGCCCTGGGGATCGGCAAGCTGGTTCTCAAGGCTGCCTGCTCGAGCGCGGACGGATGGATTGGCGCGGCGGCGCGGTTCAACGACTACTACTTCTCCGGCGTCCTTTTCGTGCTGTCCGCGATCTTTGTGGCGCTGGCCTCTCTGGCGACGCAGGTGCCAGATGCATCACGGCTTGGCGGGCTCAACTACTTCTGCCTTGACGAGGCGTTCAAGAAAGAGAACCGCGCCTCGTGGAACTGGGTGGACGTCTGCGCGTCCGCATTCGTGGTGGCACTGGTCGTCACGGCTTACATCTACTTCTGCAACTGGCTCGGAGGTGCGGCTTGAAACGGCTGCTCCCGCTTTGCTTTTTCTTCGCGGCGTTGTTCGCCTGTGCGGCCGAGCGAGCCTCATTCCGCGGCTGGGCGATTGCCGTAGACCGCGTCTCGCTCGACTTCTCGCTGGAGAGCGCGGCGGCTCCCGGCGGTAGCGCCGTTATTGTCGAGGACGGACGTATCGCACTGCCCCCGGGGTGGGTGCCCGCTTCAGGGAAGGCCAAGCTTCCGTCAATGGATGCCGCTTTCTCCCTTATGGAAGTGCCAGTTGTCAGGAATGGCGAAACGAACGCCGTGGTCTTCCGGCTTTCCGCGGATGGCGTGGAAATCGCGGCACCGGATGGCTCCCGTATCTCCGGCACGCTACTCTGGGGCGCGGACGCCAGGCGCGTAATCGCTGTCAAGGCGGACGAGCCGTGCGCAGGACCGCACGTTACCTCCGGTCCGTGCGTGCCGAATGGAGCTGACGCCGTTTTCGACATTCCATCGGATGCGCTTCTCGCGTTGCGCGGTGCGACGCTGGAGTACGCTCCCAACGCGGAACGCTTTATGTTCGCGGCGGATGGAACGGTCTCATTCTCGGCCCGGTGCGCGTTTCTTTCCGGTCTCTACGGCATCCGCAGCCATGCGCCTAGGGAGGGCGGCACGTTCGCGACGCCACCAGTCGGATGGATGACGTGGTATGCCGTCAAGTTCGCCGCAAACGAGCAGATTATCCTTGAGAACGCCAAGGCATTCAAGGAGAAGTTCGGCGGATACACCGAAGAGAAACCCGTCCTTTGGGTTGACTGGGAATGGGGTCATGGCAAAATGCACAATTCCGGGGAGGAAGGCGAAGATGTGACCGCGCCCCGCGCATCGGCGTACCCGCGCGGGATGAAGGTGCTTGCAGATGACCTTTTGTCACTGGGCTTCACGCCCGCGCTGTGGATTTCCGTCGTCAACGATTGCCGTACCAACGCTTTCTGGAAGACGCGCCCCGAATGGGCGCTGGGCGAATGGGATGTGTGGTGCGGACCAGTGTGGGGCGATCCGACGGCTCCAGGCTTCTGCGAAGAATACGTTCCCGGTCTCTTCGCGCTTTACGAGAGCTGGGGATACAGAGCGTTCAAGTGGGACACGCTCCCGTGGGCGCTCGCCGCCTTCACGCGACTGCGCGAAAAAATGCACGATCCGTCCGTGATGCCGGAAGAAGCGTATCGCAGGATGGTTGTCGCGGGACGCAAGGCCGCCGGCGAAAAGACTTTCCTGATGAGCTGTTCCGGCGAGACCGACTCCTGCAATCTTGCAGCCTCCGACCTTTTCGACGCGATGCGCATCGGCGGCGACATCTTCACCTGGGAGAATTTCGTCAAGCAGGGCGTAGACCGCATCTTGCGCTACCAGCCGCTCCACGGCACGCACATCCTCTCGGACGGCGACAACCTTGTGCTCCGGCCTGAATTTTCCACGCTCGCGCAGGCGCGGACCCGCGTTTCGATATACGGTCTCTCGGGACTTCCCGTGACAGTCGGCGACACGATTGCATCGCTCGATGCGCCGCGCATCGACATGCTGCGGTGCATCATGCCGGTCGTACCGGTGATGCCTGCATCGCTGGCGCGAGCTGAGAGCAGGACGGACGGCATTGTGGAATCGATCGCCGAATTCGCACGTCCGTGGGGGACGTGGGAGGTTCGCGCATTCTCCAACTTTGACACGAACGAAGCACGGTGCGTTTCGTTTTCCGCTCCGGGCCGCGCCGTCTGGGACTTCTGGCGTGGCGAATTGCTGCGTCCGGACGGCGACGGCGTCTTCACGCTGGAAGTGTTGCCGTGCGATACGCGCGTAGTGCGTCTCACGCCGTTTTCCGTCCAAGGCGCAACGCTTCTTTCGGTTTCGCGGCACATAACGCAGGGCGGATACGAGCTGGCGTCATTCCGGTCCGATGCGCACGAAGCGTCCGGCGCAGTGAAGTGTCCTGGCGGCGGGACCGTGAAAGTCTCGCTTCTGCTGCCGGAAGACAGGGGTTCGATAACATCCTCGCATCCCTTCAAACTCGAAGGAGATGTCCTGCGGCTTGAACTGTCGCCGGCGTCAAGCGAGACAGTCGAATGGCGCGTTGCGTTCTGAAAGTAAAGGCATGAACGTCTATGAGCTACGCTGAAGCAAAGAAAGACATCGCCGGTTGCGCCGATCTCAAGTGCGTGATGGAGGCAAGAGGCGGCAGGCTGCTGTTCCTCTCTATGGCGGCGGCCATGGGTGGATTCCTGTTCGGGTACGACACGGCGGTAATCAACGGCGGGGAGCAGCAGATACAGTCAGTCTGGAGCCTGTCGTCGTTCATACATGGCCTCGTCATGAGTTCCGCGCTTTGGGGTACGGTTATTGGGGCGGTCTGCGGCGGAAAGGTATGCGACAGGATAGGGCGCAAGCCTACGCTCTTCTGGGTCGGAGTGCTGTACCTCGTCTCCGCCGTCTGGAGTGCATTCGCGTTCGGACCGCAGGATCTGATGGCCGCTCGCTTCATAGGTGGTCTTGGCGTTGGGGCGTCTTCGATAGCCGCACCAGTCTATATCGCGGAAATCGCCCCTCCAGAAAGGCGCGGGCAGCTTGGCGGGCTTTTCCAGTTCAACATCGTTCTAGGCATGGTCGTCTCGCAGTTCGTGAACTGGGGGATCGGCTCCGCTGGGCTTGGCGACGCCACATGGCGCTGGATGCTTGGCGCGGAGGCGGTTCCTGCGCTTGCGTTCACGCTCTTGACGCCGTTTCTCGACGAGAGCCCGAGATGGCTGGAGATGAGAGGATATGAAGTTGGAGACTCCAACTCAACAGGTTTCTTCTCCCGCTCAAACCTGCGTCCCGTATTGCTTGCGTTCTGCGTCGCGATGTTCAACCAGCTTTCGGGCATCAACGCGATGATGTATTTCGCGAAGCGCGTATTCGAGATGGCGGGCTTCACGCCGCAGGTCGCGCTTGGCACGGCGGCGGGGATGAGTATCGTCCTGGGGCTTGGCACGTTCGCGGGGCTATTTCTCATCGACCGGCTCGGACGCCGCACGCTCTTGATAATCGGCTCCATCGGCTGCATCGTCGCGCACTTCGCCGCAGCCTCGGCGTTCGTGTTCGACCTAGGGCTTGTCGCCGCGATATGCATCTTCCAGTTCATCGTGTTCTTCGCCGTGGGGCAGGGCGTTGTCATCTGGGTGTTCATTTCGGAAATCTTCCCGCAGAAGTTCCGCGCCCAGGGGCAGAGCTGGGGAAGCTTCACGCACTGGTCGTTCTGTGCGGCGCTTACGTTCGTCTTCCCGGCGATGGCGGCGTCGTGGGCGCCGGCTTCGATATTCACGTTCTTCGGCGTCTGCCTGTGCGTCCATCTTCTTTGGGCAATCTTCATTTGTCCTGAAACAAAAGGAAAGAAACTGGAGGAGTTCGAAAAATGAAATTCGCGGTTATGTTTGGAAACAGGGGGTTCTTCCCCGGTGAACTGATAGCGTCCGCGCGGCGCGACTTTGCTTCCGTCCTGAAGAAAAACGGACATGTGGCTCTGATGATGGAAGGCGCAGGCACTCGCTACGACGCCGTGGAGACGCCCGCGGAGGGGCGCAGATTCGCCGCGTTCCTTGCGGCGCACAAGAACGAGGTGGACGGCGTCATAGTCGCGCTGGCAAACTTCGGCGACGAAAATGGCGCACTCTACGCGTTGCGCGATGCAGGCGTCCCGATACTCGTGCAGGCATATCCCGACGAAATCGGCAAAATGGACTTCTCGCACCGTCGCGATGCGGTTTGCGGGAAGATCGCGATGTGCAACGTCCTCCGTCAGGCGGGCGTCAAGTTCTCTCTTACGCGGGACTTTGCCGTCGATCCAAAGAGCAAGGCGTTTGCAGAGGACCTTCGTCTGTTCGCGGCGACGTGCAGCGTTGTCAATGGGATGCGCCGCCTCAACGTTGCGGCTGTCGGCGCGAGGACTACGGCGTTCAAGACAGTCCGTTTTGACGAGATCGCCTATCAGCGCAAGGGCGTCGGCATCGAGACACTCGACCTCTCATACGTGTTTTCGCTTATGGAGAAGGCCGATGCGACGGTGGTTGCCGAGAGCGTCAAGGCGCTCAAACGCTACGCCGACTTCGGCAAATGGCCGTCCGGGAAAGTGGATGCGTTGGCGCGGCTCGCGATTGCGCTAGAGAAGATAAGAGACGACCTTTCGATAGACGCCTTCGCGATACGCTGCTGGGACGAGTTCCAGCACCGCTGGGGAATCGCACCCTGCGTCGTGATGGCAATGCTTAATTCGCAGGGCATCCCGGCCGCATGCGAGATGGATGTCAACAACGCCGTCGCCATGAAGGCGCTCTCGCTCGTCGCCGACGGCCCGGTAGGACTCTTCGACGTCAACAACAACTACGGGAAGGCGAAGGACAGGATGATCTTCTTCCACTGTTCGGCGCTTCCAGGGGAGATGCTCAAGGGCAAGGGCGTGATCGGCGAGCACCTCATGTTCCGCAAGGCGTTTGGCCCGGGAACGGGCGTAGGCATCTTCGGCGTCAGTGTCAGGCCGATGCCGCTTACTGTCGCTAGCATGAAAACCGAGGACGGCAGTCCGTGGGCGTTCGTCACAACCGGGAAAGTCACGCCGGATAATATAGAGAAGGGGTTTTTCGGAACAGGATTTGTCTTCCGTCCCGAAAGCGGCGATGCGAACGCCATGCTCAACTACATGGCGCGGAACGGCTACCGTCATCACGTCGCATTCGTCGAAGGTGACTGGTCACGGGCCGTTGCGGAGGCGTTATCGAACTATCTAGAGTATCCGATAGATGAGATTTAAGGTTATTGCTTGCGCTGTCTTCGTCGCCGGCGCTCTGACGTCGGCGGCTGGCGGAGGCAATACGACTTTCTCCGTCGCCGTGCCCGTCTGGCCGCAAGGTCGTGAGCGACGCATGAACGACTTTGTTGAATTCCGCACATTCTTTGACTCTTCGGAAGGTGCGCGTCCCGTTCTGCGCATTACGGGAGCCTCCGTTTACCGCATCCGGCTGAATGGCGTGTTCGCCGGGTACGGTCCGGCGCGCGCCGCCCCGGGTTTCTTCCGCGTGGACGAATGGCCGCTTGCGGCAAAGCCTGGGCGCAACGAATTGTCAATAGAGGTCTCCGCCTATAACTGCAACACGTTCTACATACCCGAACACCCGGCGTTCCTCCAGGCGGAGGTTGACTGCGACGGATGCATCCTCGCGGCAACTGGCCGCGGAAGCGACTTCTCGGCCTTTGAGACGACGCGCATCACGAAATGCTCGCGCTATAGCTACCAGCGCGCATTCGGCGAGGCGTACCGCCCTTCGCCGAACGGGGAAGGCGAAAAACTCACGCTTGTCGCGCAGCCGGCTGTCCGTCTCGTGGAGCGCATCGCGGCGTATCCCAAATTCGAGTTCCTGGGCGAGTTCGGGCCTTCGTCCCGGACGCGCGTCAGGATCGATTCGTCTGGCGAGTATCCGCCGGCGAGGTTTGTTGACAGCGTCCAGAGTTGGTTCAAGTGCTATGCGCATACGAATCTGGATGTAAACATCTACGACACTCTCCGCCATACGCGCACCACCCTGGACGACATCAAGGCCGCCGGCGGGCGGATAACCGCCGGGGAAGGCGTCCAGTACGATGTCGGGCGCAACGCATCCGGCTTCATCGTGCTGGACGTGGAATGTCTCAAAGCGGGGACGCTTTGGGTAGCCTTCGACGAGGTGCTGCAATGTGGCGTCGTCGCGCCCATGCGTTCGCCCGAAGTGGCCAACGCCGTCTGTTTCGAAATGACGCCGGGCCGCCGCCGTATCGAGACATTTGAACCATATACAATGCGCCATGTCCACGCCTACACGTTCGACGGCGAATTCAGCCTTGGCAAGGCGGGCGTCAGGGAATACCGCTCTCCCGCCGCGGACGCCGCCGCTCTCCGGACGTCCGATGGTTCGTTGGACGCCATATTCGCCGCCGCGCGCGAGACGTTCGCGCAGAACGCCGTGGACGTATTCACGGACTGTCCGGGCCGCGAGCGCGCGGGATGGCTCTGCGACAGCTTTTTCCTGGCGCGCGCATCGGCGCTGCTTACCGGATCGACAGACCTCGAGCGTCTTTTCTTCCAAAACTACATGCTGCCGGAGAAGTACGCCGACATACCGGAAGGCATGATACCAATGTGCTTCCCGGCGGACATTCGCAACGGTAACTACATACCGAACTGGGCGATGTGGTTCGCCATACAGCTCGGGGAGTACCTCGCCAGGAGTGGCGACCGCGCCACGGTGGATGCACTGAAGCCGAGGATGCTGGCGCTCGTAGATTTCTTCAGGAGATTCCGAAACTCCGACGGGCTTCTCGAAAACCTCGGCGGGTGGACGTTCATCGAGTGGAGCGAGGCGAACAAGCTCGTGAAAGACGTGAACTACCCGACGAATGCGACATGGGCGGAGATGCTGGACGCGGTGGCAGGAATGTACGCCATGCCCGAACTCGCCGAGGAGGCGGAGCTCGTGCGCGAGACGATACGCCGCCAGTCGTGGACCGGGCGGTGGTTCTGCGACAACGCCGTCCGGGAGTCGGACGGAACGATTAAGCCCTCCGGGAAGTGCACCGAGACGTGCCAGTACTACATGTTCGCGTTCGGCGTTGCGACAAGGGAAACGCATCCCGCCCTCTGGAACACGCTCGTTTCGGACTTCGGACCAAGGCGACGCGAAACTAACGCCTATCCGGAGGTTTTCCCCGCCAATGCGTTCATCGGCAACTTTCTCCGCCTGGAGCTTCTATCCCGCGCCGGCCTTTCGCGCCAGGTCGTCGATGAAAGCCGCGGGTATTTCGCCCACATGGCGGAGCAGACGGGCACTTTGTGGGAACACGAAGGGACAAGGGCGAGCTGCAACCACGGCTTTGCAAGCTACGTCGCGGTGCTTTATGCACGGAACGTCGCCGGCATCGTGGAGATTGACGGCTCGGCGAAGACCGTGGCCGTCCGGAATACGGATGTGCCTCTCGACTTCTGCGAGATGGCGCTTCCGGTAGATGGCGGAACGGTGACGTACGGCTGGCGCAGGGAAGGGGCGGAGCGCGTCGAGACGTTTCGCGCTCCCCTTTGCTGGCGGACGATAACGGCGCAGGGTGATGATTGCAAAAAAAGATAGTGTACTTGCATCATTTACCATTGCGTGAATTCCGATGGATATGCTACAATATAACATAGCGAGGCTGAGATGGCTTGCATGGCAGAATGAAAAATCATAAAACGAAAGGACAGAAAATGAAAAGAACGATTGTTGCAGCCGTCGCCGGTTGCATTGCCTTGACAGTGGTCGCCGACGGCCAGCGTGTCGAAAGACGCAAGCCGCTGACGGCGAACGTCGGCGTGGTGTCGGTGGGTCTCGACACCTACTGGGACCAGTGCCCTGGGCTTCTCGAGGACATGCAGGAGAAGGAGCAGGTTTTTGTCCGCAAACTTAAATCGCACCAGGTTAAGGTGACGTCGTTCGGGATGTCGGACAACCCGGAGAAGGCAAAGGCGATGATTCCCGCCATGAAGGCGGCGGACCTCGACCTCCTCTTCGTGGACATGGTGACATACGCGACGAGCTCGACATTTGCTCCGTTCGTGCGAGAGCTGAAGTGCCCGATTGTGCTTGTCGCGCTACAGCCGGAATCGCGCCTCGACTACGAGCACGCGACAATCTACAAGCAGCTCTACAACGACGACCTGTGCGCTCTTCCAGAGTTCACCGGTGTCGCGATCCGCTACGGACGGCCTGTCGCGGACGTGATAATCGGCATGAGGGAAGGGGACGCGAAGACGGACAAGGAGATTCGCCAGTGGTGCGCGGTCGCGCACGTCCTGCACGATCTCCGCCGGGCGCGCATCGGACTCATGGGCCATGTTCTCGAGGCGATGTATGACATGCAGGTCGATCCTACGGCGGTCTGCCGCACGTTCGGCTGCCACGTCGCGCTTTGCGAGCCGGACGAGATACTGGCGTTTTACAGGGAGCCGGACGCCGCAGAAGTGGAGGCGATGAAGAAGCGCATCCTCTCGTTCTTTGATACGCCCGACCCCGTCTCCGATCCGTGGACCGAAAAGCTCACCGACCGCGACCTCGATGTCGCGGCAAAGGCGGCGGTCGCTCTCGAGAAGTTCATCGAGAAGCGCAATCTAGACGGCTTCGCCTACTACTACGAGGGACAGCCAGGGACGCCGACGCGCGAGCTCGTCACGAACTTCATCGTTGGAAACTCCCTCCTCACGGCGGCCGGCTTCCCGATGTGCGGCGAGTTCGACCTCAAGAACTGTGTCGCGATGATGATATTCGACCGCCTCGACATAGGCGGCAGCTTCGCGGAGTTCCATCCGATCGACTTCGATCGCGACACGGTCCTCGTGGGTCACGACGGCCCCCACCACCTCAACATCGCCTCGAAGAAGCCGGTCCTCCGCTCCCTCAAGAAGTATCACG
>JAGCPM010000239.1 GCA_017965685.1 Kiritimatiellia bacterium
ATTTTCGACTTCCGCACGGGAACGCCTCCGCGTTCCCGAAGCCGAATTTTCACTTAACGCAAAATGGAAATCTTCACTTCACCCTTTGTTTACAGGGTTGCTAACGTTTTCATGCCCGAAAAAATGGGGAACCTCCAAGGTAAAGTAAGAATTTTTATCGTAAGAGGACAATCCGCGCCAAAAACCATGATACACCTACGTCACTCTCCCAGTCGTTCGTCCAGGATGGCGGTCATTTCGGCAAGGCGCGATTGTTGGTCTGCATCGCCCGAACGGTCGCAGGACTGGAATGGGTCTTCTGCAACATTGTATAGCCGCACCTTTGCCCCACCCTCGCGGATTCTGGTGCGAAGCGCCACCCAATCGCCGACGCGCACCATCTGCTGAAGTCCACGCACGTCGCCCTTGCGCTCCGCAAACTCGCGGAAACCCCCGCTGGACGAGCCGTATGGATATTCATACTGAGTGTACACCTCGGAGGGCATCGGCTCGTAGCGTCCCTCCGCCGCCGCGCCAAGGAACCGCATCCAAGCCTGCGACTGCGACGGCGAGGAATCGACAGTGCCTGCCGCAATCACGCCCGGCCAGCGGATTATCGCCGGAACGCGCATGCCGCCCTCGAACACATCGCGCTTCAGTCCGTCGAAAGGCCCCGCAGAGCCGAAAGTTCGCGGGTCGGCGCCGTTTGCGTCCGCCGGGCCATTGTCGGAAGTGAAGATGATTATCGTCTTGTCGGCGATTCCGAGCTTTTCAAGGTGGCGCATGAGGTCGCCGATAGCATCGTCGAATCGCGTAATGGCCGTGGCATAGCGGGCGGCGGGCGCAGGGAGAGAGCGGTACTGCGGACCGATCCAGGTGTTGCGCAATTCAAGCTGTTCCTTTTCGAGCGGCCACGATACTCCTTCCGCCGGATACGGACGCCCCGGCACATGAAGCCGTTCCTTATGAAGAAGCGTATCGTCCGAGCGGCTTGAACCGTGAATCGTATTGATGGCGAAATACAGAAAGAACGGCTGGTCGGGCGCAGTTGCCACATGGTCGCTCGCAAGCTGCTTCACCTTAGCCGTGAAGAGGTCGGTGGAGTAGATGCCTTCCGCGCCTTCCGTCGCATCGGTGCGGTTTTCGGTAATTCCCATGTACGCGCCGCGAACATATCCCCTATAGTGGTAGTAGGTGTGCCCGGCAAGATGGTCAAGGAATCCGTAGTAATAGTCAAAACCACGGTCGAGCGGATGCGAAGTCACGCTCTCGCCGGATTCCCCGCCGCCGGCAATCCCCCACTTGCCGACCGCCCATGTCGCATAGCCGTGTTCGCGCATTACCGTGCCAAGCGTGTTCGTCTCGGAGAAAGCGCGGTCGAAGCAATTGTCACGAAGCGAACACTCGCCTTGCCTCTGCCCAGTAAGTATGGACGCGCGGCTCGGAGCGCAAACGGGCGCGGCGCAGTAATGGTCGGTCAGCGTCACGCCGCTCGCGGCAAGGCGGTCGAGATTTGGCGTCTTTATGTGCGGCAGACCCTCGGCGCGGGCATTCTGCCAATTGAAGCCGGTATCGCCCCATCCGAGATCGTCCGCGAGTATGAAGATGATGTTGGGCTTGCCTGACCCTACCGTCCCTAGCGCCGAACACGTCAACGCGAGACATACGCCCAGCAAGAAGACCATTCTTCGCAGACGTTTCATTTCGCCTCGCCTTGCTTTAGCCACGACTTCACTTCGCGCGGGAAGTTGGTTTCGAGGATGGTGAAGCCGTTTGCGACTAGCCAGCCCCAGCCGTCCTCCGGCGACCCCATGAGCGACGCGCGGTCGTCATGCCCGGCGGTGTGGTTATACCATGTCGCCGCAACGAATGCACGCGAGCCGCTCTCAAGAACCTTCGGCAGCAACGCGAACGTGCGCGTATCGGTCGAGGCGAAGCGGAACTGGAACGCGAACGGCTTGAAGTTAGCAAGCCACTCGTCAACATACGTGTCGAGGTTCGCGATCTTGTCCTCGATTACCGGGCAGTAAACCACCTTTTCAAGGTCGTCGCCAAACACCGCCCTCGCCTTTGCGTAGGGCCAATCGAGCACAAACACCGTCTCTTCCAGCGTTCCGCACTTCTTCGCGAGTTCAAGAATCTGCGGAACGAGCGCGCCGCCGTCCTGTCCGGCCTTGTCGAGATAAAGCCGCACCCTGCCCTTGGCGGAGAGCATGTATTCCTCAAGTGTCGGTATCTTTTCCGCAGTGGTCTGTCCGAGCGCATCGCGCAGATTGAGCCGTTTTATCTCCTCCAGCGTCATATCGGCGATATATCCCTGTCCGATCGTCACCCGCGCGACATGCAGATCGTGCAGAATCACAAGATGTCCGTCCTTCGTGCGCCGCACGTCCGTCTCGACAATATCGACCCCGTAGCGAATTGCGTTTTCAAGCGCGGCAAGCGAATTCTCCGGCGCAAGTTTCCAGTCCGCCCTGTGGCTCGCCACCAGGACACCATTCGTTTTCATTCCCCCAAACGATACAACGGCCGACATCATCGCCATCACCACCATCATAACTTGCTTCATCTCGCGTCTCCTTTCGACTTGTCAACGACGTGAAATCGCAAACATATTGTTAAATGTAGCCAGTAAGCAAACTCTTCCAATTCACCGCACTTCACCGACGAAACGGACGTTGCGGCGATAGGACAGTATCGGCGCTGAAGGGTCCAAAGCGGCTTCCTCCGTACCATAGGTCTCTATCACCAGCCGACAGTCGCGGACGCTCGGCGGCGCGTCAAGCCTAAGGCGCAAACGCAGATACTCTCCGCCCGAAAGCGTAACTTCGCACCGTCCCAGCATTTCGCCTTCTCGGGTCTCAAGCCACGCGCACCCCCGCGCTTTCGCATCGTCCGCTGACGGCGGCGGAAGATAGATGTTCTGCCCGGTTACCGTAATTTCGTTCTCCGCATCGACCTCTCCGCTCTTCTGTCTAGGACCGCCCACGACGCTGTCGATGCCGTCCACGTTCCGCATCGCATTCACAAGCCGCACCTTCGCCAGCGAATACCTGAGGGAAGGACAAACCGTGGCGCGCACTTCCAGATGATTCTTGTCCGGATTGGCCGCGTCGTTTGCATGCGCAACCGTTCCCGTCGCGTAAGGCTTGAGCGTCACGAGGTTTCCGAGGCGGACCGCGTTGCCAGTGCGCGCGATATACTCGGGAATCACTCCGCAGAGCGTGTTGAGTATGTTCTCGACCGCCTCGACGCGCAAGTTCAGTCCGGCCATGCGCAGCTCATCCGCAATTGCGCCGAGCCCGACTATGTTGTCGTTGTCGCTTTCAAGCTGCAGCCGATATTGTGGAATATCGCCGGAACGGGCGCACGGAACCGTCCTGAACCGCACGCCATCGCGCAGCAAAAAGCTCCGCGCATCAATCTGTGCATCCGAACGGGAACGGCTGGGTCTGCCGCTCATTCTCTTCGGTGCCATAAAGGATTTCTTTTTCATACTTTACCCTATAATTCGATGATTCCCGCGTATTATACCATTTTATAGGCACCCTTTGCAACTGTCCCTGCCTAGCGTACGTGCGAAAGTAGTACTGTTTATGAACAAATGTAGCACTATTTTTGCGCATAAATAGTACTATTTATGAACAAAAATAGTACTATTCTTAAGCAACACCTAGAGTATGTCAACGCTAGTCCCAGGTGTACCAAGGATTACGCCTAGGACATTCCACATCCTCCCCCCTACTGTTAGGCTGTTCAGCGGCAACATGAAGAATGCGAGCGCCGCGAACCCCACTGCTATCATCATTTTCTTCATCTTCTCTCCTCCACTGGATATTGGTTATTGGATATTGGATATTTGCACATTTTCACATTTCCCGCTCCCCCTGAGCAGAGCGGCAGCGGACAAGTTGATTCGTGCAAATGGTTTCATCGGTTGCTCCTTTCGGCAAATCAATACTTTCCGAATATCAAGAACAGTACAATGGCCACCACAACTCTACCTCGTGTTTTCACTGTTCAACACACTAGGTTTCTCTATAGCCCTCACAATCTCACTCATGTCAGACAATGTACATACCCCCTTGCCAGACAATCTCCCCCTACGCGTGTTTCCATCAACTACCATTTCGTCCAGAAATACATCTACTCGCCATTCAATCTTGTCACCACGTTTTACACCGTCCAAAGAAATTTCCATAAGGAACAAATCATTGACACTTCCTCTTGCCGGCAGTTCATAGACTTCAAAAGATGGATCAACAATTATGTCTGCATCCTCATAAACCCTCACAACATCAATCTTTTTTCCGCCCGCCGCAAAAGAGAATGCAGCGCCTTCACACGCCATCACAACATCCATCTCGCCAACCGCCACAGCAGAATCTGTCAGGTTCGTAATCGCAAGAGCGACTACCGTGCCTCGGGCATCTGCGGGATCCATAGCAGTAATCTTCAATCCCAACCTTGGTGTTTGGCAGCACGAGCATAGGAGTGCGCTGCAGAAAAGTAACGAGGAACACAATTTTATAGCTTTTAGAGTCGGACCCCATTGGTGGGGCGCGAGGGATGAGACGAGAATCCCTCTACACAGAGCGACGGAGGACAAGTTGATTCGTGCAAATGGTTTCATGGGTTGCTCCTTACATATCAAGTGCAGAATGACACAATGTTGCGTTCACGACAAAGACATAAAATATAAACGCAAATACTGCGAAAAGAAGCAACCACAATCCATAACTAATCATGCAATGATGCTCTCTCAGGAACCATTTGGACGAAACTGGAAGATACAACAAAACCGGCATGGACATCAATGGTATAAGCACAAGGAGATTAAAAGCGATTTCACCTAAAAGAAACGATATCATTGCAAAAATATAGAAGCACACGACACCTATAAAAGCAAAGAAACGTCTTGCCCAACCCTTCCCTCTTCGAAGTTCTACTGCACACCCGATAAAAAGCAATGACAAAACGAAAGTTAATCCGCCAGAAGGCATCGTTGTAAAAATTGTTAAAGCACCCAGAAAGGCGCCTAATGAGAACCCTATTACAGAAACGGTTTTTACAGTCCAAGGTGTTGGCGGCACCGCACCATTGCCCATTGGTTGTTGGGATTGGATACTTTCACATTTGCTCATTTCGCTTCTCCTTTCGCTTTCCCTCTCCCCTCTCGCGCGAGGGATGAGACGAGGATCCCCCTACGCAGAGCGTCCCCCTTCGCCAAGGCTACTGAGGACAAAACGGAGGACAACTTGATTCGTGCAAAGGGTTTCATGGGTTGCTACCTTTTTTGTCAAAACGGAGGATCGTGCCCTCGTCGTCAGCAAAGGCTCCGCACTGCTCAAGACGGTTCTTCATGGTCTCGAAATCGCCGCATGATAGCCAGCTGCCGAACTCCCAGAGCCTCGACATGGCGGAAATAAGCACTTCCGCCTCGCCGTCGCGCGAAAGTCGCCTCAGCGCCCCGATATAGTCGGGACGGAACACGGTGGGAACGATGATCTTCGTCTGCCCCGCCGCCGTGAGTTCGGCGTTCATCATCAGGCGCGAAACGCGTCCGTTGCCGTCCGCGAACGGATGGACCTCGCTCGTAACGAACATGATGAACACCGCCCTCGCGAACGGATGCCGGATCGAGCGCGACATGTCGAATCCGCGCTTCAGCGTTCCGCGCACCCGGTCGAACGACACGAAATGCGTGTTGCCGGCGCGATTGTCGCGCGTCTTGAACAGTCCCGGCCCGCACGACGGACGCCCAGACATGATCACGCGGTGCCGGGATCGCAAGATCTCCAGAAACTCGTCCGCCGTCTCCGCCCGTCTGCACATCTCCCGACGGTTGGACGCGATGGCGTAAGTGCCGAGTATGTCGTGGCTGTCGGCGTCGCGCGCCGGAATCGCCACGCCCATCTCGACAATGCGCCGCGCCTCGTCCAGCTCGAACACCGTTCCCTCGATGTAGTTCGAGAAATAACTTTCGAAGAACGCAAAGGTGGTGTAGTCGGCCTCGGTGACGTTCGCATCGGGATATAATGGAAACTCCTTTCGGGCAAGATGCTCGAGCAACTTGCCGAAGAGCTCGATCCTGTGGCTGTCGAAAGGCTCGCCCGCCGCCCTCGCCAACGCCACGCTTGATTTGAGCGCATTCGCCGGACGTGTCGAAAGGAGCGCCCCGACCATCCGGTCCAGCCGCGCAAAAGCATACGCCATCCCCGTCGCCGCCGCAACCGTCCGCGCCTCGTCGCGCAACTTGTTGAGCGCCGCCTCGCCTCCCGCCGAAAATTCGGCCTCCAGCCGCTCTTCCACCGCCTCCACCGGCAAGCACTTCTCCACTCCGCCTTGCGTCCGGTCCGGCTCGAGATTCTCCAATACCGCACGCGCATGTGACGAGACTCCGAGCCCCTCCATAAACGGGTAATCCGACGGCAGCGAATCCGGCGTGGCGACAAAGTGGATTACGACTCCAGGCAATGATACCTTTCGCGTATACTTGTAGCCGAGAAACACCCTCCCTTCGTGCGGCGCATATTCAAACGCCGTCCGGTACGCAAGCCGCGCTCCCGGCCACAGCTGCCCCACGATCGTCCAGAGATTGCGGCGCACGATATTCTCCGGCGAATCCGTAAGGTTCGTCGTATATAGACGCGGCGCAATCCTAACTGCGAGCCCATCCCGCTTTAGCCGGGCCAACAACTTCGCCGTTGCCGGGCTTGCCGACCCGACAATCACTTCGTTCAGACTTTGCAGATTTCTTTCGATCATGGCCGTACTTTCTCCCTCGTTCGGCAACAATTTTCCAACAACATTCCCAGTTAGGTGATAATATTATATCATATTCTCCGCCTGATTGCAAGAGGGAGTGTCACAAAATCAACGTTTTCTTGTTTGTTTCTCTTTGCCCCTCGCATCGTGTGAAGGGAATGAAAGCGTCAGAACGCGTCGTACTCCGTGCGCACGGTTTCGCATTGGTTCGTCACGATTCCGTTTTCGTCAAACCAAACGCCAAGTCGCTTCTC
>JAGCPM010000240.1 GCA_017965685.1 Kiritimatiellia bacterium
AGACCGTCTGAGGTACCACTGGGATCTCCATCAAGAGCGCTTCCACAAGGAATATGTCCACGCCACCTTCGGCAAGGCCGTCGTAACCGTCGTGAAAGGCTTCGACGATGCGAACGACGACGAGAACTTCTTCCTCACGGAAGACCAGAAGGACACGCTCGCCAAGACGAGCGGCGAGAAGATCGAGGATGCGCGCGTCGAATCGAAGGCCGTCAACGAGAACGGCAAACAGGTGGGCTCGCCCAATCCGCACCATCTCATCCGCCGTGGCGGCGGAAGGTGGTATGTCGAAGACTACGAAATAAGGTTCTGACAATGAAGAAGATACCGATGCTTGCCATGGCGGCCATGTGCGCCGCCGCAGTTTTGGCCCAGGAGTCGAAGAAGCCGGAATCGGCTGGCGGAGTCGACGACGCCATAAACAACTATATCCTGCGCGTGCAGAAGCTGTCGAAGGCCGTCGAACAGTCCCTTTCCCCAAGGGCGTTCAGGGAGGTTTCCGAATCCTCAAGGTTCAAGAGCCTGGCCGCCGATGTCGAACCGGAAATCAAAATCGACATCGACGAGTCGGGCTTCACGGAAAACGAGCTGTGGAAACTCGCGCCGGTCAAGACCATGATCTTCCACATAGACAACAAATCGCGGACCGGCATGGCGCTATTGGCGCACTCGCTCGTCGCGAACGACATGACGCGCAAGTACTGGCGCTTCAACGCGATCGCCAAGGACGTCGTTTCCGAAGGATACGTCAAGGAGCTCGCGGACTTCGCCGGCAAGTGGGACTCGTTCATGGGGCTCGTGAAGGAGATGAAGGACAGCAAGGCGACCGGCGTCACGGGCTCCGAGCTGGTCGTCGCCGCCGGACTCGACGCGTATGCCAAGCCGGCCACCTGCACTATGACAGGCTCATTCCACAGGCGGCTTTGCTCGCTGGGCGGATGCCTCGATAAGACCTCCGAGCGGGAACTGGAAACCTTCGAGGCCGCAGTGCAAAAGATAAGGGGCTTTTCGGCAAAGGCTTCCGCGCTGCTCGACGAGGATATGGCGACCTTCAACGAGAACAAGAAGCGTCTTTCCCCCGCCTCCTCGAAGGCGTTCGAAAGCCTGCTCACCAACAACGCGCTCTTCATAGTCGAGACGGAGAAGTTCCTTGACGACGCCGAGAAGCTCGTCGCCGACATCCGTTCGACATCGAGCGACATCGGCAAGCTGCGCGCGCTAAAGGGCTTTTCGCCAAAGAAGGCTTTCCTCTACCACGGTCTTGGGGAATACGCCGACGGCAACCAGAAATACGTGATGCGGGTGCGCGTCGCGCTCGACGACGCGAAGAAAGCCTACCTCGACGCGCTTGCGGTGTGCAACAAGGAAGCGCGGTTGAGCGGGCAGCAGGACATAAGGGGATGGAAGTGACATGAAAAAGGCGATGGCGATAGCGGTTGCCGCGATTCTTGCGGCGGGAGCGGCTCGCCCGGCCGGACACACGTTCGAGGTCTCTGCGGCCAAGAATGCGTTCCTCCTCGAAGGCAAGCCTTTCCAGATACGTTGCGGCGAACTGCATTCGCGCGTGTTCCGAGGGCGTACTGGCGGCACCGCATCAAGATGTGCAAGGCGCTCGGGCTCAACGCCGTCTGTGCATACATGTTCTGGAACTACCACGAAATGGAGCGCGGCAAGTTCGACTTCTCCGGCGAGAAGGATGTGGCCGAATTCTGCCGCATCGCGCAGGAAGAGGGAATGTGGGTCGTGCTCAGGCCCGGACCCTACACCTGTGCGGAGTGGGAGTTCGGCGGACTTCCCTGGTGGCTCCTGGAAAACGGTCCGATCCGTCTGCGTTCAAGGGATCCGCGGTTCCTCGAGCCGGCGAAAGCCTATCTTAAGAGAGTCGGCGAAGAACTGAAGGATCTGCAGATTACGCATGGCGGCCCGATACTGATGGTGCAGGACGAAAACGAATACGGCTTCTTCGGCGACGACGGCGAATATATCCGCGAGCTGTACAAGACCTTGCGCGAGGCTGGTTTCGACGTGCCGGTATTCACCTGCAACGCCGTGACTCTTCTCGACAAGGGCGCGATACCGGAAGTCGTGAAGGTGGTCAACTTCGGATCGAACCCGAAGAACGCATTCGCCAAGCTCCGCGAGGTGCAGCCGAAGGGCCCGTTGATGTGCGGCGAGTACTATCCCGCGTGGTTCGATTCATGGGGACAGCGCCACCACACCAAACCGGCTCAGGCGATGCTGAACGATATCGACTACATGCTCTCCAAAGACGGATCGTTCTCGCTCTATATGGCGCACGGCGGAACGACGTTCGGCTGGTGGGCCGGATGCAATTCGCCATTCCAGCCCCAGACCTCGAGCTACGACTACGAGGCGCCGATAAGCGAGCAGGGGCGGGTGACGCCAAAGTTCTTCGCGCTGCGCGACCTTCTCAAAAAGTATATGACGAGGGCGGAACGCTCCGCGCTGCCACAGCCGCCCGAGCCCATACCCCTCCAGGCGTTCGAGTCTGACGCTGCGGCCGAACTGGTCACTCCGCAGCTCAGAATGCTCAAGGCGAACATGGAAAAGCCGCTTCCGTTCGAGAAGCTAGGCGTAGGCTACGGCGCGGTCGTCTACTCCCATACCGGCGACATGCGCAAGGGCGGGATGCTGAAAGTCCCGAACCTGCGCGATCAGGCCGCAGTGTACTGCGACGGAGAGCTTGCCGGATTCATCGACCGCCGATTCCCCAACCGCGGAGTCAGGATCCCGCGCGGAACGGCAACTCTGCATATACTCGTCACGCATATGAGCCGATACAATTTCGGCGCGGCAATGAACAACACGGAAAAGGGACTTCTGGCGCCCGTCACCATTGACGGCGTGGAGCTGTCCGGATGGAACGCGCAGGAACTGGTCGCGCCCGTCGAGGGAGAACTGTTCCGCGTGGCGAGCCACCCTTTCAACTTCAAGCGCTTCAGGGTCGAATTCGCCTCCACCGCCGACACCTTCCTTCTCGTGCGCGGCTGGAAGAAGGGGCATGTGTGGGTCAACGGACATCCTCTCGGCCGCTTCTGGGGAATCGGGCCCACGCAGACGATGTACGTTCCCGGCTGCTGGCTCAGGGAAGGCGAGAACGAGTTTGTCGTGTTCGACTTCGGCGGCAACGTGCCGGCGAAGGGACTCGTATTCACCGACACGCCCGTTCTCGACGAGATGCATCCCGAGTGCGACTTCATCGCGGAGCCGCATCGCGAGTCGGAGCCGTTCGAGCCGCCGGCAAACCCGACGCTGCGCGGCGAATTTCCCGATGGCGCCGAGGCGCGGACGGTTAAGCTTCCCGCGCCGGCGGCGGCGCGCCGCATAGCGTTCATCGTGGATAGCGACTGGTCCGGCAAAAACGTGGCCGCGATCGCCGAGTTCGAGCTTCTTGACGCGAAGGGCGCGAGCATCCCGCACGACAAGTGGCGGTTCGTTTCCGTATCGAGCGAAGAAACCGCGCAGGAGGACGGCTCCGCAGACAATGCGATCGACGGGCAGATTTCGAACTTCTGGCATTCCCGCTGGAGCAAGGATGAGGCCAAGGCGCCGCACTATCTAGTAATTGACCTTGGCGAAGAAACGGAAATCTCCGGCTTCAGGTACACTCCGCGCCAGAACATGAACAACGGCCGCGTCAGGTCGTGGCGCTTCCACGTTCTCTGACCCGGAAGAAGCTCGTCGAAAGACCATGCGCGAGAAGCTGGCAAGCAGATTCGGGTTCCTGATGGTCGCGGCCGGATGCGCCGTTGGTCTGGGGAACGTCTGGCGGTTCCCGTTCGTCGTTGGGCAGAACGGCGGCGCGGCTTTCGTCATGGTCTATCTGGCGTTTCTGGCGATACTCGGGTTTCCGCTGCTGGTTGCGGAACTCGCGCTGGGCAGAGGATCGAAGCGGGGAATCGGCCGCGCGCTTGCCAAGCTCGCTCCGCCCGGGCGGAAGCGCTTTTGGCGCATTGTCGGAATGTCGATATTCGCCGGCAATTTCGTCCTGATGGTCTATTACACCGATGTCGCGGGATGGCTCGTGAAATACGCGCTCGACTATCTTCGCGGCTCGTGCGCCGCGACTCCCGGCGAGGCTGCGCAGACATTCGCCGCCCTCGTCGCCGACAAGAGTGCGTGCGCATCGTACATGGCTGCGACCGTAGCCGCGGCGACCGCCGTCTGCTTCGCGGGAGTCGTCAAAGGCGTCGAGCGCGTCACGAAGATTCTGATGGTTTCGCTCCTCGCGCTTCTCGTCTTCCTCGCCGTGAAGGCGCTTGCGCTGCCCGGAGCGATGGAAGGGGTGAGATTCTACCTGTATCCCGACTGGGCGCGATTCATGGCGCATCCGCTGCGCTCGGTTTCCGAGGCGATGGGACAGGCCTTTTTCACTCTGTCGCTCGGAATCGGCTGCATGACGGTTTTCGGCAGCTACTCGTCGCGCACCGATTCGCTCGGCAAGGAGGCCGCCTGGATAATCGCAATCGATACGCTGGTCGCTCTGCTGGCAGGGCTGGTCATATTCCCCGCCTGTTATTCGTGCGGCATTGAGCCGTCGTGCGGTCCGGGACTCATCTTCACCGTTCTGCCGGAGGTTTTCGCTCGCATCGAGGGCGGGCACTTCTGGGGATTCTGCTTCTTCCTCTTCCTCGCCTTCGCCGCGCTCACGACGATTATCGCCGTTTTCGAGTGCCTTATCGGAGGCTTCAGGGACGAGGTGCGCCGCAGGCGCGGGACGGCCGATCCCAGAAGGCGCGTTTCGGTGGCGGTTGGGATTGCGATTGCGCTGTTCTCGCTCCCGTGTGTGTTTTTCGAGCCCGTTTTGCGATGGGAGGATTTCGCGGTCAGCAGTCTGTGGCTCCCGCTCGGTGCCATGGTGGAGTGCCTGTTCGTCGCTTGGCCGTTCGGCTGGGGCTGGAAAGGGTTCCTCCGCGAGGCCAACGCGGGCAAAGGTCTGCAAATTCCCACCTGGCTCCGTGCGCACATGGCATTCATCGTAGTGCCGCTCATAGCCGCGCTTGTCATCGCCGGAATATTCAACTCATAGCCCGAAGCGCCCCGGCCGGGGTGATTGACGCGGAGATCCCGATTTTGATATAATAACACAGTCCGATACGGCAACACAACAAGAAAGGCAGACATATGGCCAACAGAATAATACTGAACGAGACATCGTACCATGGCGCCGGGGCGATAGAGAACATCGTGCCCGAACTCGCCGCAAGAGGGCTCAAGAAGCCGATTGTGTTCTCCGATCCCGACCTCGTGAAGTTCGGCGTTACGAAGAAGGTGACCGACCTTCTTGACAAGGCGAAAACACCCTACGAGGTCTATTCAGACATTAAAGCCAACCCGACGATAGAGAATGTGAAGAATGGCGTGAAGGCGTTCAAGAAGGCCAAGGCGGACTCGATCATCGCCATTGGCGGCGGCTCTTCGATGGATACCGCGAAGGCGGTCGGCATAATCGCCGCGAATCCCGAGTTCGCGGACGTCCGTTCGCTCGAAGGTGTCGCGCCGACGAAGAAGCCTTCCAAGCCGATTCTGGCGGTTCCGACGACCGCTGGCACGGCGGCCGAGGTGACGATCAACTACGTAATCACCGATGTGGAGAAGAAGAGGAAGTTCGTCTGCGTCGATCCGCACGACATACCGGTCGTGGCGTTTGTCGATCCCGCGATGATGGCAACTATGCCGAAGGGCCTCACCGCCTTCACGGGCATGGACGCGCTCACGCACGCGATTGAGGGCCTTATAACGAAGGCTGCCTGCGAGATCACCGACATGTTCCATATAAAGGCGATAGAAATCATCTCGCGTTCGCTGAGGGATGCCGTGGCGAACAAGCCTTCCGGCAGGGAGGGGATGGCGCTTGGACAGTATATCGCCGGTAGGGGCTTCTCGAACGTCGGCCTCGGCATCGACCATTCGATGGCGCACGGCCTTTCGGCGCTCTACGACATGCCGCACGGCAAGGCCTGTGCGATACTCCTGCCGACAGCGATGAAGTTCAATGCATCCAAGTCCGGAACCAAGTACAAAGAAATCGCGCGCGCCATGGGCGTGAAGGGCGTCGACAAAATGACGTGCGCTCAGTATCGCGCGGCGGCGGTCGCGGCGGTGGAGAAACTCGCGAAGGACGTCGGCATTCCGCCGAACCTCAAAGGCGTCTTGAAGCCGGAGGACGTGAAGTTCCTCGCCGAATCCGCCTACGCCGATGCGTGCAGGCCGGGAAATCCGCGCGAAGTCACGGTCAAGGACATCGAGAAACTCTACAAGAGCCTGATGTAGTCAGCCATGTCCGCTTCAGGATACCGCAAGGAGTTTTTTGACCGGGAATACGGCGCCAAGGAGGCGTATTCCCGGCTTTGGGTCTACGCGCGCAGGTATTGGCCGCGTCTGGCGCTGGGCGTCATATGCGGAATGCTTACCGCCGGGACTCTTCTGCCGCTCTATCAAGCAATACAGCCTACATTGCGGCAAGTCGAAAGCATGCCGGTTGCGGAAGAGTCTCAACCGGTCGCGCATGCAGGTGATGCGGCCGCCGCATCAGAAGGCCAAAGCGGTGTTCCGAAGGACTTTGCCCGCGAGGAGAAGAAGCTCGGCAAGGAGCTCGGCAATGCGCGCAAATGGGCCGCGAAGCTCGGAATAGAGCTTGAGGACGAGGATGGCGCGGTGGGGCTGCCGCTTCTCGCGGTCATAATATTCGTCGTGCCGCTCGTCGCGCTCGCTAGGCTCGCGCTCGTATTCCTGAACCACTACTGCCTTACATGGGCGGGAATGAAGACGGTTCGCGACATCCGGGTGGACGCGCTCAAGCACATCCAGAGGCAGTCCATGCAGTTCCACGGGCGCATAGACGTAGGGCAGCTGATGTCGCGGGCAACCGGCGATCCCGCGCAAGTGCAGATGATAATCCAGTCTGTCCTGCAGGAGCTCGCGCAGGCGCCTTTCGAGATAATCGTATCGGTGGCGTTCATAATCTGGACGGCGGCTGTGAACCACATGCTGCCAACATTGATGATAATATTCGTCGGATTCCCGATGTTCATGATTCCGGTGGTGGCGCTTTCAAAGGCGATACGCAAATGGAGCAAGCGGGCGCTCGAGCAGGGCTCCGTCATCGGCGGCAGGCTGCACGAGATACTGACCTGCATCAGGGTCGTCAAGGCGTACAACACCGAAGAGCTGGAGAACCGGAAGTACGAAGAGGCGAACGACATGACGCTCAAGGCGTGCATGAGGGCGCTCAGGTGGGGGCTTGCTGTCGGTCCAGCGGTGGAGACGATAGGCATACTCCTCATCTGCGCATTCATCGTGTGGTGCTTCTTCATGAAGGTGAAGCTCTCCACGATCATTCCGATGCTTGCACCGCTTTTGATGATCTACAAGCCGATAAAGCAGGTGTCGCGCCTGCAGGTGCAGGTCGAGCAGGGTCGCGCCGCGCTGGCGCGTATATGGAGCCTTCTCGATCTCGACATGGAGCTGCCGGAAAAGGCGGAGCCGGTCGCCAAGAAATCCTTCGATGACAAGATCGTCTTCGACAACGTCTCGTTCCGCTACGATACAGCCGAGCGCGATGCGGTGCACGGGGCCAGCTTCGAGATAGAGCGCGGCAAGGTTGTCGCGGTTGTCGGCGGCACTGGATCGGGCAAGTCTACGATGAGC
>JAGCPM010000004.1 GCA_017965685.1 Kiritimatiellia bacterium
ATCATCTCCATCCACATGTGGCCTATTACCACTGCCGAGCCTGTGGAGTACACTCTCGCCGAGTTCACTGAGAAATATCCTGGATATTCCTATAGGTTCACCGAGGTCCCTTACACCATTGGTGAGAACAAGACCAGTGAGGATCAGTACTGCATCCTCGACGGTGACAACCTTATCCCTTGCTACGTCAAGAGTGATGGTACCAAGTATGAGAGCATCCCTATCGAGAAGGATTCCGAGGACGGTATCTCCGCTGTCGGCCGTATGCCTATCATCCTGGTCGAGCTTGTTGACGAGGACGGCTATGTCATTGGAGATTATTTGGCAGACATGGTGGTCGACGGAGTAGTTGTGGAACTGAAGGCTGTGTCTGCGTTGAACGGCGCACACATTGCCCAACTGCTGAACTATCTCAAGGCAACGGGGATGAAGCATGGCTTGCTCATCAATTTCGGCTCGGACAAGTTCGAGTGCAGAAAGGTCGCAGGGCGTCCTTGAACCCTTTGTGATCTTTGTGTCCGTTGTGGCTGAAAGACTACACTATGAATGAACCTGAAATACAATTGACCGATGCGCTGCGGTCGCTTGCGGCGGAACTCGATGAGTTGGGGAACGAAGCAGAAGAGCACGTTCCCGAAATCCCGGACTTTCGGCTGACGGACGTTCTCGGACGCGGCGGCATGGGAACGGTCTATCTCGCGCAGCAGCTCTCGCTTGGACGCGAAGTCGCGCTCAAGGTGGTGAACTGTTCCGTCGATGGAATCGTCGACGAAGCACGTACCGTCGCGCAGCTCCACCACCCACATATCGTTCAGGTCTATGCGGCGGGAACAGCGCAAGACCAATCGTGGTTTGCGATGGAACTCATGCGCGGCAAAACCGCGAACCACAGTCCATTCGCATCAACCGAGGATGTTGCCCGCCTTGGCGTTCAGATTGCCGAGGCACTTGCCTATGCCCACCGTTGCGGCGTGATTCACCGCGACGTGAAACCGTCCAACATCTTCATCGGCGAGAACGGCATGGCGAAGCTCGGCGATTTTGGGCTTGCAAATTCGACAGGCGACGGAGGGACGCGCCGCTACATGGCACCGGAAATGCTGGACGGCTGCAAGGCGCCGGAAGCAAGCGACCAGTACGCACTTGGTGTGACCTTGCAGGAGCTGGCTCATAAAGGAAAACAACTCGAACAACTTGAAACAACTAAAACAAGTTGTTCCATGTTGTCCAAGTTGTTTCCAAATTCAGATTTCGAAGCCATCTGCGCCAAGGCGACTGCGCAAGATCCGTCTCGCCGCTACGAAAGCATGGACGCGATGCTTGACGATCTTCGCCGCTTCCTTGCCAACAAGCCGGTCGCGGCAAATCCGCCGTCACTCTTCCGTCGGTTCCGTCTCTTTGCCCGCCGCAATCCGCTTGCCGCGTCCGGCATCGTCGCCGCATCGCTTCTCCTTGCCGCGTTCGTCGCCGCGCTCGCCATCGGCTACATCCGCACGAGTCGCGCCCTTGCCGCGACGGAACGCGAAGCCGCGTCCGCCGCGCAGTCGCTGGCGATGGTGGTGACGACAATCAACGTGGAGAACCAGGACAAGCGGGACGCCGAGATCACCCGTGCGCTCACGGTCGCAGAGCATCTTGCGGAACGTTTCCCCGAGAACGCTGAGATTGCCGACGCAGTTGAGGAGTTGAAGGCTGCCCGCGACGCGCACGCTCGCTTCCTTGAACGTCGCGGCAGCGCGATGCGTCTCCAGCACCGTTTCCACCCTGCCCCTCGCCGCGAGCAGTAGGGCGAAACCTGTTTTGACGTGTAGCTTGCGGCGTGTCGGGCTTGAGATCGGTTGTGAGGCGGAAGTCTGCGAGTGGTTTGTAGCCGCGCTCCGCCATCAGTGAATCCCACGCTTTGGGAAGCACGATCTTGACCGTCGCAAAGCCGCCGCCGGGAACGCAAAGCGACTTGTTTCGCGAAGGATCGCCCGTAACGATGAATGCGCTCTTTCCGGAAGCCATTGCGGGTACGGTTTCCATCCGCTCCGCACCAGTCCAGGCGAGCCAGGGCGGAGTCGCCGTCTCGGATGCGCCTTCGTTGCTGGAGATTCGCCGCTCGTGTGCGCGGACCGGATAATTCGCGGGGTCGAACGAGCTCCCGGGATTGCCCCAGTAGTTCGCGAACGCGCGGCTTCCGAGCGGAATGCGCGCCGTCTCCTCCAGCGCACGGCAGAGCGCGTCCTTCGACTGGTAGGTTTTCGCAAGGTCGCGCGCGACGCCCTCGGTGATAAAGAACGTGCGGTATGTGCAGGGCATTCCGCTCGCGACGGCCATCTGCGATTTCTCGACGGCGTCCCACGCCATCATGTCCTTGATGCGCTCGCCTTCGGACGTGGCCGGCACGAGGTTGTTGCCCCAGTTGATGGACGACGCGGCGGTGAGCGTGGAGTCGTCGATTGAGTAGCCGCGCTGCATCTGATACGGCTTCCATCCAACCTTCAGCGCGGCGGCTTCGTCCTCAACGAGACACCACGGCATCAGATAGCCGAAGGTCCCCATGCGGTTCTCCTTCACGCGGTAGCCGCCGAGGTTGAGCATGGCGAGGTTGATGAAGCGCCCGAGCTGCGCGTTCTTCGGCTCGTTGATCTCGCCCTGTCCGCAGTCGAAGCCGAGCTGACGCGCGACGGGTCCGTTGAGCCAGCAGTAGGGCGTCCAGGCGTGGGTGGATGCGAACGTGCGCCTGAAGTCGCCATCCTTCATCGCCTCGACGAAGGTAAGGAGAATCGGCATGAACTCCGGCGGACACCCGGCCATCACGCCGTTCACGGCCACGTGCCGGACGGTGACGTCGCGCTGCGCGGGCGGAATCGCGCCGAGCGGGTGGTCGGGCTTGAGGTCGGTGAAGCGCAGGAACTCCGCGACTGCGCTCTCAGTCGGCGGCACAATCGGCAAACCATCCGTCCAGCCGGAGTCGAGGAAGATTTGCTGGATTTCGGCGAGTGTGCCGGTTACGGTAAGTTTTGCGGAGGGTGCCGTATACCCCATTTTACATTTTACATTTTCCATTTTACATTCGCCCGTAAGGGCGTTCTTCACCTGCGGCCACAGCACCTTGCGCGTGTTCTCCAGAAGTTCCTCTCGCGTGTGGCTCGCGAACGCGCCGGGATATTCCGCGACGTGCAGTTCCTGAAGCCCCGCAGAAGCTGCTGCGCTCCTTGCCTGCTTCACAAAGCCGGGGGCGGCGATCATCACGGATGGAATACCCAGAACCTCTGCGGCTGTGCACGACCCCGTCTCTTTCGGGGTGCAGAGTCCGCACCCGCCATTGCCCGAGACGACCGCGTCGATCTTGAACTCCTTCAGCTTGCGCTGGAACTCATCTTTCTCGCGGCGCACCACGCCTGGACGCGGATACGGTCCCGCCGAGCCGATTTCGCTCAACACGTACACCTTCGCCGTCGGATACTCGGCGAGGATGAGGCGCTTGAGTTCCGGATGCGTCACGTTCGCCATGAAGCTGCCGCCTACAAGCGCGATCGTCTTGCCGTCCAGCGACTTGAGCCGCGGCGCGGGCTTGATCGGCTCCACGGCGGACTCCGGCACGGGAGACAGGACAGTGTACATCGCCTCTCCGACAGTAGGTAGCGAACAGGTGCCATCCTTGCATTCTGCCGCGAATACGTTCGCGGCTAATGTTGCCGTCGCAAGTCCGATTATCATCTTCAAGCAAAACCTCCTTTATGACGCTATTTTGATTCCCTGACAAGGCGGATTGTCACGTTGGGGTAGCCCTTGGAGGCAGCCTTCGCAGTGTTCTTCGCCTCTGTGCGGCAGTCGGTGCGCTTGGAGTCGAACGCGCCGCCTTTGACGGCGTTTTTGCCGTCGCCGCGCTTGGTTGCCGTCCACTCCCAGCAGTTGCCCCAGAAGTCGATGCCGCAAGATGCGCCTTTCGTCTGCGCGAATGCATCCACGGGGCGGATTGCGTCGCCAATGCCACAGTTGAAGTCGGCATCCTTCGGCATGTGTCCGGCGGCGAGTTCCCATTCCTCTTCTGTCGGGAGTCGGTAGGTGTGCGCCGGATCGCGCTCCCCAAGCCACTTGCAGTATTTCGCCGCGTCTTCGACGGATACGTTCGTCACGGGATGCTTCTCCGTTCCAGGCGCGACGGGCTTGCCCGTGAACTTGGCGTAGTCCTCGTTCGTGACGGGCGCGTATGCGACCGAGACGTTTTTCGCCGCACCGAGTAGCGGGAGGTAGCCAGCCCCTCCCTCGTCTCTGCGTCTGCCGCGAAATCGCGAATCGGTGAATCGCGCCATCGTCTGGTCGATTCGGTGTTCGCGGTTGGCGATCATTTCGTCGACGATGTCCTGCATTTCGTCCACCTTCGACTGGTGCCTCGCTTCGCGCTTCAGCTCCTCCAGCTTCGCTTTTTTGCGCTTGAGGATGTTGTCGTAGTTGATTTCGCATTGCTTACGTAAAGCTGCGCGGTTCTCATCTGTCGGATTGCGGTGGTATGCCGCGATAAGGCGTTTCGTCTCATCGTTCGGTTGCGGACGCTCCTTCTCCACGGTTGTGGAGAACCGGTGCAGTTTCGCGTCTGGATTCTCGCGCATTGGACCTCTGCCCTGTGCG
>JAGCPM010000241.1 GCA_017965685.1 Kiritimatiellia bacterium
TAACCGCCGCGACAACCGCCCCGCGCGGGTGAAGGAAATCGGAAACGGCCAATTCCCCTTGACCGCCGCCGTCGCGCTATGGTGGGGCTGCAACATGCTGACACTACAGAAAGCCCGAGGAGCGTTGTGATGGAGCTGATTGACGACATCCGGGGACTGAAGCGCGACGACGCGATCGACTTCTACAGGGAAGTCCTCGCGAGCGGCGACAGGGAGGCCGTGCGGTATCTCGCGCGGAACGACCGCTTCTTCCTCCTCGGATGAGTCATGCTCAGGCCGGACGTTCTGGGCGAGGTGACACAGGCGAAAGACCCGCTCCGTCCGACGGACGAGGAGCGAGAGGACGCGCGGCGCGTGAGCGAATGGTGCTACGCGCGGTGCAGGGAGGTCGAGGTCGCTCCCGACGGCTACCTCGACCTCTGGAGCCGCTACCACTACAAGAGCACCATCATCACGCTTGCGGGATCGGTGCAGGAGATACTGAAGAATCCCGACATCACGATAGGAATCCTCAGCTACAACAAGCAGATCGCGCACAAGTTCGTCGATCAGATACGCCGCGCCCTGGAGATGCCGGAGCTGACGCGGCTTTTTCCGGACGTGCTCTGGCCGAAGCCGCCGCGCCTGAACTGGTCCACCCGCGACGGACTCATCGTGCGGCGGAGGTCCAACCCGAAGGAGCCGACCGTCTCGGGATCGGGACTCGTTGACGGCCAGCCCATCGGCGCGCACTACGCGCTAAGGGTGTACGACGACGTGGTGGTGGAAAGCTCGGTGACGAACCCGGAGCAGATCAGGAAGACCACGAAGGCGTGGGAGCTTTCGCAAGCGCTCGGCACGAGCGACGGCGGGAGGGCGTGGTATGTCGGGACGCGCTACCATCCGAGCGACACGTACGCCGACATCCTGAAGCGCGGATCGCTGAAGGAGCGGCGGCGGCTGTGCATGGATATTGACGGCAAGCCGACGATGATGAGCGAAAAGACCTTGAAGGAGAAGCAAAGAGACATGGGACCATTCACATTTTCAGCGCAGATGCTGCAAAACCCGATCGCCGAGGGCGTGAGGACGTTCCGCGACGAGTGGCTTGTCGATTGCGTGTACACGACGCCTCCGCCGCGAGACGCGATGAACGTTTACATATTCATAGACGGTGCGAACTCGAAGCGCAAGAAGGCCGACAGGACGATTATGCTCGTTCTCGGTCTGAACGCCGACCAGAACTACTACTGGCTCGACGGCGAGGCGGGCAGAATGAACCTCGCCGAGAGGACGGACGCGCTCTTCAGGCTGCACCGCAAGTGGAATCCGCAGGGAGTATTCTGGGAGCAGCAGGGCGCGATGAGCGACGTAGCGCATGTCGAGGACGTGATGAACAACCGCGAGAACTACCGCTTCGTCATCACGCGCATCACGCGCGGGCCGCTCGACAACAAGGTGCGCAGGATCACCAATCTGCAAGCGCCGTTCGCGCAGCGGCGGCTGTGGATACCGCAATACAGGAAGCTCCTCAGGACATACACCGACGAGAACGGCGAGGCGAGAGTGCACGACATCGTGCAGGAGTTCGTCGAGGAGGAGTACCAGACATTCCCGAACGCACCGCACGACGACTTCCTTGACGCCTTTGCGGACATCCTCGACGAACAGGTGGCGTCGAAGCTGCGCTGGCCGAAGGCGTCGAACACCAGTGCGGACGAAGACCGTCAAGTCAGATCAAGGACCAACAGAGAACTCTTCGGAAGATAGAGCTTTAGCATTTTCCGGCCCGGATTTGAAAACCTGTCAAGGAGAAAATCGAAAAATTTTTGGGTGATGCGCCGCACCCTTGATTTTATTGGGTAAAATCGACTTCAATCTAAGCGCGATACGCGAAGCGCGCTTTGCGTATCGCGCTTAGATTATCTCGCCCGATGGAAAAACGTGTGATATAATATTACGCGTAAGGCGCGGAAAATACTCCGGCCGAAAAATGAAAGGAGCAGGTCATGGGAGGAAGCGGATCGACAAGGGTTGCACAAGCCCCGGAAGAGACAGTCACTCCGGCGGTGGCGCGGGACATCAGCCGCGACACGGAGTCGGCGCAGGCGGCGCAGAAACAGGCGCGAAGCCGTCTGCGGGGCATACGCTCCACCTATTCGCGTTTCACTTCCGGCCAAACGGCCGGGCAGAACGGCGCGTCCAGCAAGTTGGGCTAAAGCCGGGAGACTGCGACAATGGCCAAGCCGGACTATCGGGCAATAAAGCAGGAGTGCACCAGATCGGCGTCGCGGATGTTCGGCAACTTCCGGCGGCAGAAGCGCGAGATGCTCCTCGAAATTTGCCGCGAGTACTATCCCCTTGGGGTTCCCGGGCTTGTCCGGGGCGTGGAGGAATTGGCCGACGAATACCCGTACGATGAAGACCACCGGCTGTTGACGCTCAAGCCGGTCGATGCGGTGCGCAAGGGTGCTTGCGGATTCCACGGGCACCTAACTGCGCCGACGCAAAGGTGGTTCCGGCTGGCGCTGCCGTATTTCGCGAAGAATATGCCCGAACTCGATTCGGAGGCGGTATCGAAGCTGCTGGACGATCTTACAAGCGCGACGGAATGGACGTTTCGCCACGGGCACATCTACGCGCCATTGTATAAACTCTACGAGCACATACTGGTGGCCGGCTTCGGCTGCATGCTGATAACGCCCGACAAAGAGAGGGTCTCCAGGGCCACGACCCTGAGACTAGGGACATATGCGCTCGAGAGCGGCGCGGACGGGCGCGTAAATCGCATGGTGCGCAAGTTTTCGTGGACTGCCGGGCAGATTCTCGAAGGATTCGCTTCAGCCGCGATACCGCAAGACGTAAAAGAAGCGGCGAAAAAGGGCGATGGACTAAAGCGCTGGATCGTCTACAACATCATCGAGCCGAACCGGACCGGCGACAGGGCCAATTACGATCCGGTATCGCGCGAGCTCAAAAGACTGAAGGCATTCAAGGACGCTACATGGAGGAGCGTATATTGGCTGGAGAAGGCGAA
>JAGCPM010000242.1 GCA_017965685.1 Kiritimatiellia bacterium
CAGGCTGTCCTCGCGCTCCAGTCTGTCGAAGATCTTTGCGAGGTTCTCGGTTACCGACCAGTCGCCGATGCAGTCGAAGCCGGTATCTGGCCCCATAACATCGTACATCGCGGAGTTCAGGTCTCTGAGGCAGTTGTAATGAAGCTGTGTGGACCATCCGGCCTTGCAGTCCATCTTCAACCCCTCGTAGAGCCATGCGCTCTTGAACTTGAGCGCCTCGGCGGGAGTGAGCGCCGTCTTGCCGGCGCGCGCCTTCTTGAAGATCGCCTTCAGCTCCGCCTCGGTATATGGCGCCGCGAAGATTTCCGTTATGCCGTAGTCGCTCACCAGACAGCCGGCGGAAGCGAAGAAGTCGTGCCTCCTCTGCATCGCCTCGCGGAAGTCGTCCATCGTCTTGATGGATACTCCCGAAGATTTGGCGAGCGCGTCTATCCAGGCGTTCCACGTCTTGAGGTTCTCGACCTTGCTCGCCTTGTCGCTCCTCCACGCCGGACGAATCTGGGTATGGAAAGGCTTCTTGGCGATCGCGAGATGGTATTCGAGCGAATCGACGGGGTCGTCGGTGGTGCATACGACGGCGACGTTCGACTTTTTCATCAGCCCCCTCGCCGAGAACCACTTCTCGCGAAGCTGCTTGTTGCACTTCTCGTAGATGCGCTTCGCGGAAGCGCCGCAAAGCCTCTCCGTCACGCCGAAGTAGCGGGCGAGCTCGAGGTGCGACCAGTCGAAGAGAGGATTCTTGACGAGCCTTTCCATAGTCTTCGCGAACGCCTCGAACTTCTCCCAGCCCGTCGCGCAGCCGTCCTTGCCGCGGCCGGAGCAAAGGCGCTCCTCGAATCCGTTGGAACGCATCTGGCGCCACTTGTAGTGGTCGCCCCCGAGCCACACGTCCGCTATGTCGGTCCAGCGCTTGTCTTCGGCGATTTCGACCGGAGGAAGATGGCAGTGGTAGTCGATTATCGGCATCTTCTCCGCATAGCCGTGGTAGAGCTCCTTTGCGGCCTTGGTCGTCAGAAGGAAGTCTGGATTTATGAAGGGTTTCTTCGTCGTTGCCATTGCGGCTCCTTTCAGGCGAACTTCGCCTTTATTTCCTTCGCAAGAGCGGCGGCGTCGGAAGCTAGTTTTTCGATAGCTGCCCAGTCGCCGGAGGCAATCGCGTCCTTGGGAGCGATCCATGTTCCGCCGCAGCAGATTATCTCCTTGACGGCGAGGTATTCGCCGACATTGGAAAGCTTCACGCCGCCGGTCGGCATGAACTTAACGCCCGTCCAGCGGAACGCGCCGAGAAGGTCCTTGATGTACTTGACTCCGCCCGCCGATTCGGCCGGGAAGAACTTGACCATCTTGCATCCGAGAGCAAGCGCCTGGCTGAGTTCGGAAGCCGTCGCGACTCCCGGGCAGAAGGGAACGCCGAGTTCGTTGGCGGCCTTTACTATTGCAGGGTCGAAACCTGGCGCGACACAAGCCTCGGCGCCGGCATCTTTGGCCGCGACGAGCTGCTTGAGCGTGAGAACCGTTCCCGCGATAAGTACCGCGCCGGGAACCTCGGCCTTGATTTTCGCGATGGCTTCGGCCGCGCACGAAGTGCGGAACGTCACCTCTAGAACCGGCAGGCCGCCCTTCACGAGCGCGTTGGCGAGGGGCACCGCCTTTTCGATGTCGTCAATAACGATCACAGGTATTATTCCCGCGTCGCCGAGAGTCTTTATCATGTCCATGATAGTCGCTAGTGGTTAGTCGTTAGTGGTTAGTGGTTAGTCGTTAGCGGTTAGCGGTCGACGCGGGCGGAGCCGCCGGCGACGAGCTTCTCGACATCGGCCTTCGTGGCCATCGAGGTGTCGCCGGGTGTGGTCATTGCGAGTGCGCCGTGCGCGGCACCGTAGTTGACCGCTTTCTCGGCGTCGTCGAACGTCATGAAGCCGTAGATGAGTCCGGACGCGAACGAGTCTCCGCCGCCCACGCGGTCGTAGATCTCGAGACCCTGCCTCTGGATCGACTGCTTGAGCTCGCCCTTGTACCAGCAAATCGCCGACCAGTCGTTTATCGTGGCGGACTTCACGCTGCGGAGGGTGGTCGCTACAGCCTTGAAGTTCGGATAGATCGAAACTGCCTTCTCGATCATCTTCTTGAAGCCCTCGATCGGCAGTGTCGTGAGGTTCTTGTCAACGCCTTCGACCTCGATGCCGAGCGCGGCGGTGAAATCTTCTTCGTTGCCGATCATCACGTCGACGTACTTTGCGATTTCGCGGTTGACGGTCTGAGCCTTCTCGCTACCGCCGATAGACTTCCAGAGGCTGGCACGGAAGTTGAGGTCGTAGCTCGTCACCGTGCCGTACTTCTTCGCGGCCTTGAGGGCTTCGATCACGACGTCGGCCGTCGTTTCCGAAAGCGCGGCGTATATGCCGCCCGTATGGAACCAGCGGACTCCCTCCTTGCCGAAAAGCGTCTCCCAGTCGATGTCGCCCGGCTTGAGCTGGCTCACCGCCGTGAGTCCGCGGTCGGCGCAACTCCTCGCGCCGCGGCATCCATAACCGCGCTCGACGAAGTTGAGACCGTTTCTTACCGTGCGGCCGATACCGTCGTACGGCACCCACTTCACATGGCTCGTATCGACACCGCCCTGAAGCATAAAGTCCTCCACCAGACGCCCGACGGGATTATCCGCGAACGCGGTCACCGCCGTGGTTTTCAGTCCGAAGCAGCGCCTCAGTCCGCGGACAACGTTGTATTCGCCGCCGCCTTCCCACGCTTTGAATTCGCGCGTGGTGTGTATGCGCCCGTCGCCCGGATCGAGGCGGAGCATTATTTCGCCGAGACTCGCGGCGTCCCACATGCAGGAGCCCGCCGGTTTTACGTTAAGGCTTTCCATCTTGCTTTTCTCCTTGTCGTATGTTGGTCATTCAGGCCTTGAGATTGTCATAGTGGCGAGCAATCGCCTCGTAGCCCTGCATCATCGCCTCGGGCAGCTTGCCGTTCGCCTTGTAGTAGTCGCAAACGACCGGCAGGCAGCGCGTCTTCCACTTCGCGACCGTGTTGAGCGCGATGGACTTCAGCTGGTGGTGCGCGAACGGATTCGCGAAACGCTCCAGAACGCTTTCGGCGTATTCCTTCTTCTCGTCCTCGGGCAGCGCGACAGTCGGGAATATCTCCTCGAACACAACCTTGCGGACGAACCTGTTGAAGTCCGGATCCTCTATGCACTGCGCGACTTCGGTGAAGCCCTTCTCGAGTCCGAGATAGACGAGCGTCGTGTGCGTCGCGTTCAGGAAGCGCACCTTGCGCGTGCGGTAGGGTTGCATGTCAGGCGTGTACACGACGTTGATTCCGGCCTTCTTGAGAGGAAGCTCGGCCTCGAGGTCGAAGCCGGCGGGAGTCTCCACCACGAAGAAGTGGAAGGGCTCGCCGCAGACAAGCACCTCGTCCTTCTCGCCAAGCTGCTTCGCGTAGCGCTCCGCCGATTCGGGATCGGGACGGCCCGCGACGATGCGGTCGACGAGCGTCGAGCAGAAAACACACTCCTTCTCGATGTACTCCTGAAGCGCGGCGTCGGGCTCGTCCGAGAGATGCTGCAGCACGCACTTCTTGAGGTTGTCGCCGTTGTGCTCGATGAGCTCGCAGGGAATGAATACGAGCCCCGGGAGCCCCGCCGCTTTGCGGACCTTGAGGAGGCGCAACACCTTCGCCGGGAATGTATCCTGGCCCTTCACGTACTGTATGCCGGCCTCGGTCGTGTTGGAGACGACGAATCTGAGCGACGGCAACGCGGCGTACTTCTCGACGTTCGCCGGAACGTCCACGCCCTTGACGCAGGTTATCTCTTCGATTTCCTCGACGGTCTTGCCGCCGATGATGCCGCGAAGGCAGGTGTGGTACTTGCCGCCGCGGTCGTTGAGTATTTTAGAGGGCACGGTCAGCTCTTCGCCGATCGGCTGGATTATCTGGACCGCGCCGTCGAAACCGGCCTTGTCGTTTGCCTTCTGAACCATCCAGTCGATGAAGCACCTCAAAAAGTTGCCTTCGCCGAACTGCAGAATCTTTGTTTCGCTCATCTGTTTCTTTCCTTGCTTGATTTGTTTTGGTTTTTTGGACCTCTCTAAAGGGTGACGCCATCCTTGAATATCGCTATTCCCTGTGCGCCGTTAAGCTCGTTCCTGGCCTTTTCCTCGCCGCTCGCGACCCGCATGACCTTTGCGGCGAAAGTCTCGACGTCCGGATTGGCCATTGCATCGTAGTCGATCCAGTTCGGCTTGTTCTTCGCGAGCGTGGAATTGCTCGCGACCTTCATCGTCGGTATCACGCAGCCGAATGGCGTTCCGCGGCCTGTAGTGAAGAGCACTAGATGCGCGCCTGCCGCCGCCAGGACGCTTGAGGCTACAAGGTCGTTGCCGGGTCCCGTCATCAGCGAAAGGCCGTGAGTCTTCACCCGTTCGCCGTAGAGCAGAACGTCCTCGACCGGCGCGCTGCCGCCCTTCTGCACGCAGCCGAGAGATTTATCCTCGAGCGTCGTTATCCCGCCCGCCTTGTTGCCAGGCGAAGGATTCTCGTAGCAGACCTGGTTGTGCGAAGCGTAGTAGTCCTTGAAGTCGTTGACCATCCGCACGCACTTGTCGAAGACCG
>JAGCPM010000019.1 GCA_017965685.1 Kiritimatiellia bacterium
CCGGTAGGAAGAAACGCCTTCTCCTGTAGGAACACTTCACTCCACGCATGAAGTGGCGAGTTGCTTACTCCCGAGCTTCAAGTTCTGGAGTGACCTTCTCAGCGTTCCAAGCACTGGAAGTCAGAGTTGCAAGCACTGCAACTTTGACTTCTAGAGTGACCTTTTGCGAGTTCTGGAGTGACCTTTTTTGTGTGGCTGTACGGGTGCCTTACGCAGCATTTGTGGCGAAGACGTTCGCCTTTGCGAGAATATTCCCGCAAGCAGAGCTGAGCCCAGCGACTATTTCGCGGATCTTCGCTCCTCTCTTCCCGAAGCTTTTCGGGCATTTCGCCGCCATTTCTTCGATAAATTCGGCACTTCCGACTATTTTCCCGTTCGTCATCTGCGCCACATACTTCCCATCCGAAATCTCTTGCACTATACCCCGTATTTGCGAGGGAGGCGAGATTGGCCTTGCAGGTTTTGGCGAGGTGATTGCCGGGAGCGGATGGGACGATGAGCGCGCCTTCGGTGCACCAAATGTACTCTTTCGGGTCGGAGACTATATTCGCCTTGACTGGATTGTTTTCAATGTATCTGCGTATCGTCTGGAAGGCTACGCCGGATTCCACAAGCACACTCTTGTAGCGATCTTGCCATATCCGTCCGACATATCCCTTCTCGCGACGTATCCTTTGCGAGAAGACTTCCGTATAAGTCTTCACGAATTCACTCAAATCGCCCATTCTTGCGCGCAATCTAGCGATTTCGGCATCTACCGCGAGGAAATCGCCTTTGGCGCGCAATGCGGTCCATTTCTCCGAAAGTTCTTCTGCAGCCGCAGTACCTTTCAGGTAAGCGACACGGCTTATGATTTCGCTTTCGTCCGGTATTGCCTCGTCTTCGTTTCTTCCCGCCTCGCAGAGGAGATGGTAGTGGTTATCCATTATGGCGAAGGCGAATATATTCACTCCGCTGAAGAGAGCCGCCCTTTCTATTGAATCGAGCAGCATTTCCTTTATATTGTCCTCGTTGATGAGGTCCATTTTCAGGGTGATGCGGTTCATAATGTGGTAATAGTGGCGCCCTTCGGGCTTCACTCTTGCTCTTCTGGCCATGATTTTGCTCCTTTCGGTTGATTGCCGCAGACGAAGACCATCCTCGCCTTTGACGCCGATAGTATAGCAAAACGGCAAAAAAGAAGTGTTGAGATTGCGTTGAAATAAAGTTGAGATTGCGTTGAGATTTTCAGGGGTGCGGTTTGGGCCAATAAAATCAGGGGTTCGGGGAATAGGAAAAACGTCTCAACTGGGGAGTGTCCCCAGTTTACCGGAGCTCTAGCGAGGCTTTGGAGGCGCGAGCGAGGAAATTAAACGGGGACTGTCCCCGGTTTATCCAGTTAATGAAGAATGGAGGAGCGCGCTAATGTGCGGGAAAGCATTGGGAAACGGGGAGTGTCCCTCTTGGGCTAGGGAAACGGGGAGTGTCCCTCTTGGGCTACTTCAGCTCAATCTTCACGACGTCGCCGGGGCGGATGGCTCTGGTGCGGATACGCTGCTCGTCGGGCTTTAGCAGCTCGAACCCCCAATGGTCGATAAGCTCCACCGGCTCGCCAGTACGCAAAAGCACAGTCTTCTCTATCTTGCCCTTCAGCTGCGGCAGAATCGTGTCGCCGAGCGGACTCTGCAGGAAGTGGCAGTAGAGTGTCTGTCCCCGCTGCGTATAGACGCAGCCATGCGGCGGCGTGAATTCGGATTTACCGCACCCCGTAACGGACTCGCCGTTCACTGCGTACCAGTCTGCAAGCGCCTTCAGGATGTTTACCGCTCCAGCGGGTATCGATCCCTTTTCCGTCGGGCCGACGTTCAGGAGCAGGTTCCCGTTCTTGGACACGCAGCCGACGAGACCGGCGATGACGGCCTCTGACGTCTTCCAGTTCTCGTCCGCACGGCAATACCCCCAGTTGTCGTTCATCGTCGCGCAAGTCTCCCATGCGACTTCGCGTCCCTTGACCTGCTGCGGCTGGTTCGGGACGCAGATTTCAGGCGTGTAGTAGTCGAAGTCGCGGCAGTTGTCCTTGAAGTACGCGAGACGGTCGTTGACGATGATTCCCGGCTGGTTGCGGTATACCATCTCCAATATGGCGTCCCTGCCGAAGTAGTCGATGTCGGCCTTCGTCCGGGACGTGTAGTCGAGGAATAGCAGATCAAGTTTGCCGTATTCGGTCGTCAGCTGGTTGATGTGGTTGTAAACGAGGTTTGTGAACGAGGCATACTGCTCCGGCGTCGGCACGTGCGGCTCCTTCCTGCCGCCCGCGATGCACTCCGGAGACTCGGTGTCTGCATAGCCGGGGTGCGTCCAGTCCGGCAGCGAATGGTACAAGCCGACCTTCAGCCCTTCCGCGCGAAACGCCTCCAGGAACTCGCGCACGGCATCCCTGCCATACGGCGAGTTGGTGATCTTGTAGTCCGTAAAACGGCTGTCGAACATGCAGAAGCCGTCGTGGTGGCGGCTTGTGAGCACCGCATACTTCATCCCTGCAGCCTTGGCAAGCTTCGCCCACTCGCGGGGATTGTAGTTCGTCGGATTGAATATATTCGCATTCGCCTCATACTCCCCGGGCGCATACTTGTCCACTGCATAGCTCCACTCGCCATTCCCCGGAATCGAGTAGATCCCCCAGTGTATGAACATCCCGAACCGGGCGTCCTTGAACCAAGCGCATTTCTCGCCTCTCACGATATTCCGAGCAAGATCATTTCCTGCAAAAACGGCAGTCTCGACACCACATGTAATGCACATTGCAACAACGGCAATGATTGTTCCAAGTCTGACTTTCATGTTTTCTCCTTTGCCATTCAATTGCCGTTCCCCAGAAGTCTTCTCGCGGGTATTATGGCGTCGAAATACCCGTCGGCCTCCACAGATTTCGAAAGTTCGCCCGCATAGACAAGCACGGGCCGGACGGTCATGCCTGGACGTATCGGCAGACGCTTCATCTTCATTTCGACTTCCGCCTCGATTTCCGTATCTATGAAATTCTTCCGCTTGACCTCTACCACATACGCCGTCTTGGGCGTCTGGACAAGAAGGTCTATCTGGCATCCAGCGGACTTCCCGCCGCGCCCCTTGCGAGAATTGCTGTATGGCGCGGCAGACTCGATCGTTGCATTGCCCATGCCGATGCACAATGCCACGTCCATTGCGTTGTTGACAATCAGGTTCTCGAACTGAAGTCCCATAACGGCGTTCCATTCTGGCAGATGCTCCAGGGACGAATGTCTGTATGTCCCTGTCTCAATTTCGGTTTTGCGCGGCATTACATACTTCAGGTAGAACCGCGTATAGTTGTCGCGCAGCCTGTATTTTGAAGTGCGCATCGCGGATCCAGTTTCTGGATTCAATCCCGGATCGCTTGAGATAAACCCGCCGAGTTCCAAATCCTTCAGAATTTCCGAAAAACGCCCATTGCGGCCAACCCCTATCCTCGACGACAGTTCCGCGCCCGACACCGGTCCTGAAGCCAATTCTTCCAGTAGCCTCTTCTTCAATGCCATGCTTTCGCCAAGGACAGGATCAAAAATGGCATCAAAATCCTTGTAAAGTTCACCGCCCTTCACAAAGCACATGCGCCGTATGTTCTCGTCGGCCGAAAGCCCCGGATCGACTTCCTCCAGGTAGCGCGGCACCCCGCCAGTGACGGAAAGGACGTCAAGTATCTCGCGCTCGTTTATTCTGTTCTTGGCCGCGCCCCAGAACTCCGTACATTCAGCAAGAGACAGCTCTGGTATTACATAGTCGCGGGAGAATCTTCCGGTAAAACCGGTGTCGCCAAGAATGTTCTTCTTTATCCAACTGGAGACCGAGCCGCAGACGACGACAATCAATTTGTCGTGGCGGTGAAAGAGAGTCTCCCAAGCCGATCTCAAGACTCCGGGAAAAGTATGGTCGCAATGTCCCATCCAAGAAATTTCGTCAAGAAGAACCACAGTCTTCCTCGAATCGTCAATCTGCTTTTCAAGAAGGCTGAATGCATCATACCACCTTTCCACCTTCTTTACTCCACACCCCGTCTGATCATTGAGAACCGTCACAAAATGGTCAAGCTCGTCTTGGTTAGTCATCGGCTTTTCCACAGAAGGAGGCAACCCCTCTATCTCAATATATGCGTCTGCAGTCCGACGGGCAAACTCACGAATCAGCGTAGATTTGCCGATTCGACGCCGACCTCTGCAAGCAACGATTGAGGACGTGCGCTTTCGCCAAAGCGTCTCCAAATCCTGCAATATTTCTTTTCTTCCGACAAACATACAATCTCCTATTTGCAAGAAACACCAATATTATATCATATTCTCACAAACATCGCAACCCGCTTGTCGCGAAATTAACATATTTCAAATCTCGCGACAGTATTCTTTTGCCATCTGCCCCGGCCGTCATCCACTGTGCCATGCCGGTTTCGCCGGATATCTTCAAGGGCACCCGTTTCCAGCTACTTCATTCGACCTGTGTAAGCATCAACACCGTCCGAGTCAATGGTCGATTTGAAAAACTTCTCGGACGCATCGTCCCTGGCCTTATCCCACGGACGCGGATCCCCAAAGAGCTGGACGGCCCAAAGCTTGAGTTCGCGCTTGTGCCAGTTGACCATGCAGTTGGTGCCCCATGCGCCACCATGTCCGAACCACTGGTCCTCGCCATCGACCTCGGGAGCGGAAAGCCCAAGCGAGTAGCCGCCAAGCCCCTTCGGGCGCGTGGACACGGCAAGGATCGACTTTACCGTCTCTTCCTTGAGAATGCGAACGCCGTTGTCGCCGACGCCTAGATTCATCAGCATCTTGTAGAACTTGTACTGGTCGTTCGCCGTCGTCCAAAGACCTGCGCCTGCCGATGCGAAGACGTGGCCGTCGTTGTAGGGGCACTGCTGCCAGTCGTGCTGGAGGCGCCAAGTCGCGGGGGCGTTCTTATGACAATCGTACATCTCGATCTGGTTCTTGAGCTGCCCGTCGGTCGGCCAAAACCAGGTGGACTTCATTCCAAGCGGTTCGAGAACCTCTTTCTTGAGATAGTCCTCCCACTTCATGCCGGTCACGACCTCGACGACTGCGGCGCCGATATCGATGCCCGTGTTCGAGTACTGCACCTTCGTGCCGGGCTCGAAGAGAAGCGGTGAAGCGGCGGCGATCGCCGCCGTCTGCCTGAGAGGCGCGCCGCCGGACCAGCCGCCGCCCTTGATGTTGCCCTGCTTAGCGCAGATCTCGAACGGAAAGCCGCCCGTGTGGTTGAGGCACATGCGCACGGTAAGGACGTTCGCCGCCTTGACGAGCGTCTTGACTCCGTTTGTCTCCCCGCCGTCCACCCAGAGCGTCGCAAACTCGGGGAGGTACTTGGATACAGGGTCGTCGAGGTTGAGTTTTCCTTCTTCGACGAGTTTCGCGACCGTCACTCCACAGAAGCCCTTCGTCTGCGAGCACTGCATGTACACGTCATCTGTCGTGATCTTCCTCTTCGCGGCGACGTCCGCATAGCCGACGCATGCGACTTCGGTAACGCCGTCCTTGTAGAGCATGCTTACCGCGCCCGGAAGCTCCCCGCTTTCGACGTATGGTGCGAGCGCGTCCGCGACGTATGTCGTTCTAGATTCCTTGATTCCGTTGCAAGGCTGCGTACAGCAGCCGGCCAATGCCGCTGCTGCGGCCAGTCCGATCAAGAGTCTTTTCATTTCTTCCTTTCCGATTTGATGTTTATGACATAAGTTTCAGCACTACGGGTCCTCGGACAGCCTCAATCATTGCTCCATTGGAAATCGGCCACCCCGTCTGCAAAGCGCCAGCGGCGCGGCTGGCGGGTCACGAACCAGTCGAGCGGCTCCGCTACGTCGCAAACCGACGATGCGTGACGAAACGCCTTTGACAGCGCCTCTCGTACTTCTGGCGTAGCCAGCTCGCGTTTCCAGGAGACGAAGAACGGAGTGCCGCTGCGGCCAAGAAGCTCCATCCACTGGCGGTTGAGATTCCACGGCACGGCACCGGCCTCGGCCAAGCCCACGCAGTCGGCGTCTATCTTGAAAAACGCACCATCCTGTATCGACCTCATGGCGAGCGTGTTCACGCCATGATTTTTCGTCCAAGCCCAGTTTTTTCCGCTTGTGTCGTTGCCTGTCCGCTGAAGCTCGAACACTCCCGCCGCAAGGTGGTTGAACGCATTGCAGCCGATTATCACCACGTCGTCTCCCGCCGCGTCCTTCATCGCCTTGTAAATGTCAAGCATGACCTCGGCCGTCGTCCTCGAATCGTCACGCCATTTGCGGTCGTCCTGAATGTAGCGGTCGTGATAGGAGAGCGGATCGCACGGCCATATCTGCGCAAGGTCGTAAGAAAGGAAGTCTATCTTGACGAGCTTGAAGCCCCAATCGCGAAAACGCCTGACGTCTTCCACAATACGAGACTTTACGGCTGGCACGGTCGGATCGAGATAGTTGCGGTCTGCGATGAGCCGCTGTTCCTCCGGCAGTTCGTCCCATGCGCGGAGCGGACGGTACCAAAGCCCTGGCTTTGCGCCGAGTGCGGCGATTCTGCGGCAGAACTCCGGCATTTCCATTCCGAAGTTCGCCCCTGCCGCGTCCCACGGGCCGCGTCCGGACTCGCCGACGACCGGCGGCGAGTTCTTCTGCCAGCCGTCGTCCATCACGACGTATGGCTGATTGGCGCAGCCCTTCGCGCACGACACGATGTATTCTGCGTCGGCGAGGAAGTTCGTAGCGGTGTTCTTTCCGTATGCGCAGTACCAGTCGTTGTAGCCATAGACAGGCGCTTTCGGCAGCTTCGGCTTCGGGCACATCATCCGGCAGAAACGCCGCCCGAACTGCCAAGGCGACTCACCCGCCTTCGATTCCGCGCGGACGATTCGGCAGGCTTTCAGCGTCCGCCCATTGAGACGCACGGGGCCGCCACCCGCTCGCACGTCCAGCACCAGCGTCACGCCCTTCGCCGAAATCTCCCAGCAACACATCGCCCCAGGGCCTGTCTCCACGCCAAAGCCCTGCACTTTCCCGTCCTTCTCAGCGAGAAAGTACCACGGCGAGTAGATCGTATTTTCGCCAAGCGTCTGCCATTCCAAATCGCCATAGCTACGTTCCCAGGCATCGTTCAACACCTTCGTTTCCGGCGCAAGCGATTCACCCATTTTCAGCCGCACGAACGAAACCGCGCCAGTGGACGTCACCGTCACGACATCCTGCAAAATACGAACGTCCGCACAGCCATCCACAGCAATGTCCGCCGCAGATGCTCTCACCCATGCCGCGTTGCGTCCGGCGACGCAAATGGAGCCAAGGCGGAATTCCTGCATCTCGCCGTCGGCGAAGACGGGACGTATCTCCAAGGTGTGTTCCGCGTCGGCGTCGAAGCTGACTCCGATCTTCCAAACAAGATAGGCAGTCGGTGCGAACATCCGCCCGAAATCGGCGGTGTCGCGCTCTGCGACGCGCTTTCCGTCCACGAACACCTCGCACCTGGGACTCCATTCCGCCGAC
>JAGCPM010000243.1 GCA_017965685.1 Kiritimatiellia bacterium
CAATCAAAGAAGGAGTGCGACATGGTCGAAATAAACGTGACAGCGCTGCCGGCGAGCGTCAAGCGCTATGCGGCATATCTCTTGGTGATGGCTGGACTCGGAGGTCTCATATACGGAATAGACGTGGGCGTCATAGCGGCCGCGCTGCCGTACATCCGCAACACCGCCAACTACGGCAAGTGGGAGCTTGGATTCGTGGTCAGTGCCGTTCTCTGGGGATCGGTGGTCTCCTCGCTCTTCGCGGGATCGCTTGCGGAGTTTTTCGGCCGCAGGAAGATAATCATCGCATCGGCGTTCTGCTTCTTCGTGTCGATACCCGTCATCTGCCTTTCGGGCCTTTTCGACGGCGGCAACTTTTTGCTTCTGACGGTCGGGCGCACTCTTCAGGGAGCAAGCGCGGGGCTTGTTGGCGTAGTGGTGCCGATGTACCTGGCGGAGTGTCGTGACTCGAACAGCCGCGGCAAGGGCACCGGCATGTTCCAGCTTCTCCTGACGATAGGCCTTGCGTTTGCGGCGGTGATCGGCCTCGTTGTGACAGGGCTCGTCGGAGACTCCGACAAGGTGATAAAGGCTGCCGCGGAGTCGAACGGCGTGGATATAGCCGCCGTCACGCTCGCCAACGTCCGCGAGTGGGTATCGCCTGAGCAGTTCAAGTCGTGGGTTGGCGCGTGGCAGACGATATTCCTCTGCTCGGCGGTGCCGGGGCTCATACTCTTCTTGGGCGCGTTCAAACTCAAAGAATCGCCGCGCTGGCTCTACAAGAAGGGCCGCAAGGAAGATGCCCTCGCGTCGCTCGCGGCCAACAACGGCGAGGCTAAAGCCAAGGAGATATTGGACGAGATGATCGCCGCGGACGAAGCGGCCGAGGCGGAAAAGGCCGCGATTGCGCAAGCGGCGAAGGGCGACAGTCTGTTCCAGCGCAAGTACGTGTATCCTTTCTGCCTTGCAGTGATCATCCTCGGCTGCAACCAGGCGACGGGCATCAATTCCGTGCTCAACTACACGGTGGACATCTTCAAGGAAACAGGCATGACGGGAGTCCTCGCGAACTTCTCCGACCTCGCGATAAAGCTCGTCAACGTGTTCATGACGGTCGTCGCCTGCGCGCTCGTCGACAAGAAGGGGCGCAAGTTCCTGCTCAAGCTCGGGACGGGCGGAATCATCGTCGGTCTTTGCGGCGTAGGCACGGTGTTTCTGGCTATCAAGTCGGGAATCGTTGCGGCGAGTTTCGCGACGGGCATAATCGCTACGGCGTTCTTCTTCATGTTCATCGCGTTCTACGCGGTGGGGCCCGGCGTGTGCGTGTGGCTCGCGCTTTCGGAACTCATGCCGACAAGAATCAGAGCCACAGGAATGTCCATCGCGATGATCATCAACCAGGGCGTTTCCGCCACCATAGCGAGCGTGTTCCCGGCCTGGGTCGCGGGATGGGGCTTCGCGCCGGTATTCTACTGCCTTGCCCTCTTCACGGTGGTGTACTTCGTGACTGCGGCGTTCTTCCTGCCCGAGACAAAGGGTAAGACGCTCGAGGAGATCGAGGCGTTTTTCAAAAAGTGAGACGGAGGCGAACGATGAAGGGAGCGATTTGCGCGGCGATCGCCGCGGGAGCGATTGCAATGGACGCGACTGCGGCGATATCGGTGGTGCCGATGCCGAACAAGGTGACGGAGCTCGGCGGCTTTTGCCTGGCGACCAATGTCACCATCGAAACATTGACAGACGCGTCCATCCCGGCCGAGGGTTACACGCTCAAGGTTACGGAGGACGGCTCGGTCAAGATAGCGAGTTCCGGCGACGCCGGCAGGTTCTACGCGATGATCACGCTGGAACAGCTGACGAAAGACGGAAAGGTGCCTTGCGTGGAGATAGAGGACGCCCCCCGTTTCAAATGGCGCGGACTCCATTTCGACGACTGCCGCCACTTCATGGGCAAGGAAACTCTCATGAAGACGCTCGATGCGATGGCCTACCACAAGCTGAACGTATTCCATTGGCACCTCACCGAAGACCAGGGCTGGAGAATCGAGATAAAGAAATACCCGCTCCTCACAGCCAAAGGCGCCGTGCGCCCGGGCAGCCCCAAGCCTGCGGTGCTGAAGAAGCCCGGCGAAACCGGGCAGGACGGCACCGGCTGGGTGAACAACAACATCGAGTACGGGCCGTTCTTCTACACGCAGGATGACGTGCGCGAGATAGTCGCCTACGCGCAGAATCTCCACATAACGGTCGTTCCCGAAATCGAATTGCCCGGCCACGCGCTCGCGGCCATTTCGGCGTATCCCGAATTGGGCTGCACCGGCGAACAGTTCACGCCTTGGACTCGCTGGGGCGTGAGCGAGCACATTTTCTGCGGAGGCAATGACAAGGTCATCTCGTTCCTCGAGGACGTGATTGACGAGGTCTGCGAACTCTTCCCAGGCCCGATAGTGCACATCGGCGGCGATGAAGCCCCTAAGAAGGCATGGAGAAAGTGTCCGAAGTGCCAGGCTCGCATCAATGAACTCGGTCTCGACGGCGAAGAAGGACTGCAGGGCTGGATGACGCGCCACTTCACCGAGTATCTCGCAAAGAAAGGCCGCCGCGCAATCGGCTGGGACGAGGTCCTCGACGGCAACCCAGGCAAGGATACGATAATCATGTCGTGGCGCGGACCTGAGGGCGGCATCAAGGCCGCCGCGCGCGGCAACGACGCGGTGATGTGCCCGGTCAACCCTTGCTACCTCGATATCGAGCAGGGCATCGACGAGGATCCTTGCGAATACATCAACTATGGTTTCAAGCTGCCGCTGGAGCTCTGCTACGGCTTCGACCCGGCGGCGGGAATACCTGAAGACCAGCAGAAGCACATCCTCGGCGGGCAGGGCAACAACTGGACCGAGTACACCTGGAACGGCAGCGAGTTCGAGTGGAAGGTCTGGCCGCGCATGAGCGCGATAGCGGAATGCCTTTGGACTGAGAAGAAGAACAAGGACTGGCAAAACTTCTCGCAGCGCATCGTTCCTCTTCGCAAGTCTCTCGTCAAACGTTTCCGGATAAATGCCTCGCCGTTGAGGTGACTTGGAAGGCCGTGCCTGAAGCGGCCTTCGTTGACACGTTTATCCAAAAATGGTATAATACACTCAACACTTGAAAAGGAATCAACGAATGGCGACTTTCCAGTACATCGCGAAGAACTCCGCAGGGCAGGAGGTTCGCGGGCAGATCGAGGCGGGGGACCGTGCGGGGGCTATAGCGGCCGTGCGCGCGCAAGGGCTGATGCCCACGGCTCTCGGAGAAGTTAAGAGCGCGGCGGCGGCTCCCGCAGCGGCGGCGAGAGGAGGCGCGAAGGGCAAGAAGGCCGCGCCGGCCGCCCAGGCGAAGAAATCCGCACTCAAAAAGGATATCAACATAAACCTCAAGATGCCCAAGTGGCTGCAGGGCAAGATCAACACTAAGGTCCTGACCCAGTTCACGCGCCAGCTGGCGACGCTCGTCAACGCCGGATTGCCGCTCATGCGCGGCATAGAGGTGCTGAAACGCCAGATGAAGGACGCCCAGATGTCCGAGGCTCTGGGCGGCATATCCGAGAATATCGCCGCGGGCGGAACGTTTTCCGAGTCGTTGACGGCCTACCCGAAGATATTCGACAATCTCTACGTTAACATGGTCAAGGCCGGCGAAGCTGGCGGCGTGCTGGAAGTAGTCCTGGCGAGGCTCGCCGAGTTCGCCGAGAAGAACGAGAGAATCGTCAACAAGGTCAAGGGCGCGATGATCTACCCGATCGTCGTTCTTGTCGCGGCCGTCGGCATAACGGGCTTCCTTCTCGTGGCGGTCATTCCGAAGTTCCAGCAGGTCTTCAACGACATGCTCGGCGGCAAGGCGCTCCCCGGCATTACCCAGGCGGTTATCGATTGCTCCGAGTGGGTGCAGCACAACGGACTTACGATACTCATAATCGTCGCGGCGCTGATAACGATAAAGAAGATTGTCGGGAAGACCGAGGGAGGCGCCAAGTTCTACGACTGGCTGAGCCTGCACATGCCGGTAACGGGAACTCTTGTGCAGAGGACGGCTGTCTCGCGCGTGACGAGAACCCTCGGAACGCTTCTTTCCTCCGGCGTGCCGATTCTCCAGTCGCTCGTCATCGTTCGCGATACGACCGGCAACAGGATTGTCGGCGATGCTCTCCAGAACGTCCACGACGCCGTCAAAGAGGGCGAGGGAATGACCGGGCCTCTTTCGCAGTGCAAGGTGTTCCCGCCGATGGTCGTCTCGATGGTCGAGGTCGGCGAGGAGACCGGCGCTTTGGCCGACATGCTCACGAGAATCGCCAACACCTACGACGACGAGGTCGATAACGCCGTCGCTGGCATGACGGCGGCCATCGAACCCGCGCTCATCATCGTCCTCGCGCTTGTCGTCGGCACGATCGTAATCGCGATGTTCCTGCCTATGATCTCCATCATATCCTCCGTGTCGGGAGCCGGCCAGTGATGAAACGCGGCTTCACACTGGTCGAGATGCTCATCGTCGTGGTGGTTCTTTCCATCCTGATGACGATGGTGTTCAGGCTCGGCTCGATAGGCGGCGATTCAAAGGCGAGAAGCGAGACGATATCGCGGATGCAGAGGCTGGAGAATTGCCTTTCCGGCTACTACGCCGCATTCGGCTCGTATCCGCCGGTGAAGGTGCACGGGTCGAGGGACATAAATCTCGAGGTCGAGAACGAGGTGCAGAGCGACAACAAGAAAGAGCCGGACTGGAACAATTCCAACAGGGCGTGGAACCAGGTTAAGGTCGCCTGCCGGGCGCAGCCGGTAGCCTGCAATTTCCCGTTTGGCGACGGATACTCCGACTACATAGTCTCGCTTTCCTCCGAGATACAGTCAATTATCCAGCAGGAGGTTGATGGCTACAGCCGCTATTGGGGCAACGAGGAGACGAGGGAGAAGTTCATGCGCGGATTCGATGACGGTTCCACCGGCCCGAAAACAGGCGGAACTTCCCGATTCTCTGGTCTGCAGGACAAGACCGACTGGCGCGATATACAGCTTTTCAGGTTTGGTGTGATGAGCTTTCTTCTGCCGCGGTACATGATAATGACTACGGGCTATATAGGTCTGTACAACCAGTTCGCTCAGTGGGGCGACAACAACAACAAGCCGCACGATCCGTACACCGGCGCCTCCCTGAGTTGGAACGATGTGCAGAAATTGGCTGGATTCTCGCCTGGCGGCGACCCGTCCGTAAAGGAATCGGTCAAACTCTCCAGCGTTCCATCGCAGGCAGTGACGGCAAGATGGATGCCCAATCTCGAGGGGATCTGCCGCGGCAATCATCCGATCACGCTTTTCGGTACAACAATAACCGACAGCTATTCTTATCTTGATGTCAACAATGCGTATATTCTCGAGCTCTACACTCCGGGAGGCGCGAACGGGTCTGGAAAGCAGTATGCCCTTGATTTTGTGACCGTTCTGGACGGCTGGGGCAATGAGTTCTACTACTACTCTCCGGCGCCGTACCAGCGCTACACACTTTGGAGCCCGGGCGCGAACGGAAAGACGTTCCCGCCGTGGGTGCCGCGCGAGACTCTGAACTCCACGGCCAACAAGGTGGTCGCGGAATGGATCAAGGACGACATAACGGCAATGACCAACTGAGGAGGAACAAGATGAAAAAAGGCTTTACATTGATTGAGATGCTAGTCGTGCTTGGAATTATCGCCGTACTTATGGGCGCGGCGATGGGGGGACTTTCGGCAATGACGAAATCGGCGGAGAAAGCCAAGGTCCAGGAGCTCGTTTCTAACACGGCCACGGCGCTCACCGCTCTTTTCCAGGACAAGGGCGTGTGGCCGCGGGCAATGCGCGAAAAGGGCGCGGTCGGCGGGATTCTTGATGCCGATGCGGCGTATCCCTTAAGGAACTACATGTCCTTGACGGTGAACGAGGGTCGTCTGGCTGGTCTCGACAGATTTGGCATCGTCACTCCGGCCGCGACCAAGCGCATAAAGGCGAAGGGGTCTTCGGCGTCGCTTTCCGACAAGATCGGCAACGCCACTATCGAGCAGCACATTCTCCACTTTGCGCTCGATCTCGACGGCGACGGCATCATAGAGAACGTCAGCGTGGGCGGCGAGACTCTGAGAAAAGTCAGGGCCACGGCGATGGTGTGGTTCAGCCCGCTCGATACGAACGGAAATGAAATGCCGTACTCGCGCGGTCTCAGG
>JAGCPM010000244.1 GCA_017965685.1 Kiritimatiellia bacterium
GCGGATAGAATGCTCGATATGGGCTTCATCCCAGACGTCCGTCGTATAATGAACCATCTGCCGCCCAAGGAAAATCGCGCCACGATGCTCTATTCGGCCACGCTTTCCGACGCGGTGATGAAACTTGCGATGAACTGGATGCAGGAGCCCTACAAGGCCGAGGTCGAGAGCGAGACCAATGCGACCGATACCGTCAGGCAGGTAGTATATGTGATACAGGCGAAGGACAAGTTTACCGTCCTCTACAACCACATCGCGCTCCATCCCGAGGCGCGGACGATTGTCTTCTGCAACAGGAAATCGACGACCGAAGACGTCTACGCGAGCCTGAAGATACGCGGCGTGAACGTTGAGATGCTTTCCGGCGATGTCAACCAGTCCAAGAGGCTGAAAGTCCTTGACGCGTTCCGGGACGGCGAGATAAAGATAGTCGTGGCGACCGACGTCGCCGGACGCGGAATCGACATCAAAGGGCTCGAGTACGTGATCAACTTCGACTTCCCCTACGAGGCCGAGGATTACGTCCACCGCATCGGCCGTACCGGCAGGGCCGGAATGACTGGAATCGCAATCTCGTTCGCCGACGAATACGAGAGTTGCCAGATACCCGAGATCGAGAAGTACATCAACGAGACGTTGAAGTGCACGGTGATCGGTCCTGACGATCCGCTTCTCAAGCCGCTTCCGCCGAGAGGTTCGAAGCTCGGCGAGGTGAACAGCGAGGCGAAAGCCGAGGTCGACGCGCGCGAAGCCGTGGGCGAGGAGGAAAAGGCCGCGGCCGCAGCCATGACCGGCGCAATCGCGATCGCGAACGCCTCCACCGCGAACGGCGCGAGAGCCGTGGTCAGGGAAGACGCTCCGATGCGCGAGCTACCGAAGTTCGAGAAGGCGCTCGATCCCAAGCCTCCGGAAAAGGACGAATCCAACATCTACGCCGAGCCTGTCGAGCAGAAGGCAAAGACGGAGGAGTGGCGGATATAGACGTGGACTCCCTTTTCTCCAGACTTTCGCCCCAGCCTCTGGCGGCGAGGATGAGGCCCGATAATCTTGAGGATTATGCGGGCCAGCAACATCTTTTGGGGGAAGGCAAGGTCCTTCGGCGGATAATCGAATCCGACCAGATAGCCTCGATGATATTCTGGGGACCGCCGGGAGTCGGCAAGACCACCCTCGCGCGGATCATCGCGAACAGGACGAAATCCGCATTCATCGACTTCTCGGCTGTCAACAGCGGCATAAAGGACATACGCGACGTGATGAACAGGGCCGAGTCGGCCAGAGGTCTCGGCGAACGGACAATAGTATTTGTGGACGAGATACACCGGTTCAACAAGGCGCAGCAGGATGCCTTTCTGCCATTCGTAGAAAAAGGAAGCATAATCCTTATCGGCGCGACGACGGAAAACCCTTCGTTCGAGGTCAATTCGGCGCTTCTTTCGCGATGCAAGGTGTTCGTGCTCAAGGCACTTACCGATGCAGACCTTGCGTGGTTGTTGAAGAGGGCGATGACGGAGGAAAAGGGTCTCGGAACGAGCGGCGTCAAGGTCCCGGACGATGTTCTCGAAAAGATCGCGGTCTTTGCGAATGGAGATGCCAGAGTGGCGCTTTCAACCCTCGAAATGGTCGTGCTGAACGCCGAGAACGGCGAAGTCACGGAAGAAACGCTCGGGCAGTGCATATCCAAAAAATCGCTCCTCTATGACAAGAACGGCGAAGAGCACTACAACATAATCTCGGCACTCCACAAGTCGATGAGGAATTCCGATCCAGATGCGGCGGTATACTGGCTTGCAAGGATGCTGGAAGCCGGCGAAGATCCGCTTTATGTGGCGAGAAGGGTGGTGCGGTTCGCTTCGGAGGATGTCGGGCTCGCCGATCCGAGAGGGCTGGAGATAGCTGTCGCGGCGTATCAGGCCTGCCACTACATAGGCATGCCGGAATGCACAGTGAATCTCACCGAGGCGGTGGTGTATCTCTCGCTCGCGCCGAAATCCAATTCGATGGAGACGGCCTATTTATCCGCGGCAAAGGATGCCAGGGACAATTTTGCGGAACCTGTGCCGCTCCACATACGAAACGCACCTACTCGGCTCATGAAAGAGCTCGACTACGGCAAGGGCTACGAATACGCCCACGATTACGCGGAACACATGACGGCTATGGAATGTCTGCCCGAATCATTGGCGGGGCAGACATACTACCGCCCGAGCGAGCAAGGACTTGAGGCGCGTTGCAAGGCGCGGCTTGAGCAGATAAAGGCTTGGAAAGCAGAACAGAGAAGGAGGACGAAATGACAATAGACGAACTCAACGCCCGGTATGGCGCACCGGAACGCATAGTCTTCAGGCAGGGGCACTGCGGGTATCCGGAGGCGGTTCTCGCGAACAGATACGGCAGCGCGGAAGTGGCTCTTCTTGGCGCGAACGTGCTTTCGTACAGGCCGACCGGAATATCGCCCGTCATATTCCGTCCCGCGAAGCGCGACTACAATCGAGGCGAATCGTTCCATGGCGGCATACCCGTATGCTTCCCGCAGTTCGGCAAGCTCGCGATACCCGGAATGGCGCAGCACGGCTTTGCCCGCATGATGCCTTTCGAGGTGCGCTCCACGCAGTACAGCGAGGAGATGACTGAAATCGTCCTGGGCCTCAAGTCCGACGCGGCGACAAGGGAGCTTTGGCCGCACGACTTCGATCTTGAGGTGAAGATATCGGTCTCGATGAAGCTCAACCTCTCAATGACCACCACCAATACCGGGAGCGAACCTTTCGAGTTCACCGGCGGCTTCCACCCCTATTTCGTCGCGGGCGAGAGAGACGCCGTGACGGTAGAAGGGCTTGACGGCTGCGAATACGTCTATGCTGTGGACATGTCGAACCGCGTCCAGCAAGGTTCGCTCGCCATGGTTTCGAGCGCGGACAACGTCTACACGCTGAAGCCCGCGGCAAAGCATGAATTCGCGATAATCGACAAGTCTCTCAGGCGGGCGATAGCAATGGTCTCGAGCGGCAACCAGACTGCGATAGTGTGGAATCCCGGGCCAGAAGGCAAACTTGCCGATTTCGAGGCGGACGACTGGCGGAAGTTCGTGTGCGTGGAGCCGGTAACTTCATGGCCGAAGGCGACGCAGGCGCTCGAACCGGGCGGAAAGCACAGCCTCCTGGTAGCAATCCAGTCCGTGGCCGATTCCAACAGTTGATGGGGATTGGTGGGCAATACTGGACTCGGACCAGTGACCCCTACCGTGTGAAGGTAGTGCTCTAACCAACTGAGCTAATTGCCCGAAAGATTGCCGCATAGTATATCAAAATACCCCCCGTCAGCGCAAGGGGGTATTTGCTTTTTTTTCATACACCCCATACCGCCAAAAGGGAAAATATGATATACTATGCAGGTATGGGAAACAAGGTACTGACATTCAAGAGTAACATCCACAAAGCGTTGTGGGGCGAGGAGTCGTGGGAAATCTCTCCGCATCCCGCCAGTCCCAGTGTGCTCGCGAATGGAATCGATGCGGGGAAAACGCTCCCCGAACTCGCGACCGGATTCAACCTTCTCGTGAAGGTCATCGACGCCAAAACGCGCCTTTCTGTGCAGGTTCATCCAAACGAACGGACGCATCTCGTGACGGGCGGCGATCCGAAGACCGAGATGTGGTGCCTTCTTGAAGACGGCGTGATATACGCCGGGCTCAAGGATGGCGTAGGACCGAAGGATATCGAATCTGCAGTGAAGGATGGCCGCTTCGAAGAATTGATGGTGCGTCTCGAGGGCAGGAAAGGCGACGCGTTCTACATTCCCGGAGGTCTCGTCCACGCGATTGGCGACGGCACGCGGCTCTACGAGGTGCAGCAGTCGAGCGACACCACTTTCCGCCTGTACGACTGGAACAGGGTGGGCGCGGACGGCAAGCCGCGCGAACTGCATGTCGAAAAGGCTCTCCAGGCCATCGACTACAGTCTCAGACCGCCGGTTCCCTCAAAGAGTGTGCTTTCACCGTTCTTCAGCTTCGAGCAAATCGAGGTGAATGGTGAAATCGCGATGGCTGGAACCTTCGCGCTGCATGTTGTCGAGGGCGAGATCGAGACTGACGGCACGCGCCTTGGCGCGGGTTCTGGCGCGCTCGTCGCCGGCAACGGCGAAACCGTCTTGAAAGGAGAGGGGAAAATTTACAGAACATGGACTCTACACTGAAAACGTACGGCGAGGACGTATTCTCGCCAACGGCAATGGGGAAATATCTCTCCAAGGAAGTCGCCGCGAAACTTATCGCGACGATGAACGACTCCAAGCCGCTCGATCCTTCGATCGCGGCCGACGTCGCCGAGGGCATGAAGAAATGGGCACTCGACAGTGGCGCGCGGCATTTCACGCACTGGTTCCAGCCGATGACCGGCGGAACGGCCGAGAAGCATGACGCATTCGTCGAGCCTGCTGGTGTCGCCTCCGCGACGATGAAGTTCAGCGCAAGGAATCTCATCGGCGGCGAGACCGACGCATCGAGTTTCCCTTCCGGCGGACTCAGGTCAACCTTCGAGGCGCGCGGCTACACCGCATGGGATCCTACTTCCCCGGCGTTCATAAAGCGCAACGGCGCCGACGCCACGCTCTGCATTCCTACAGCCTTCTGCTCCTATACCGGCGATGCGCTTGACATGAAGACCCCTCTCTTGAGGAGTGTGCAGGCGCTCACCAAGGCCACGGTCCGGCTTATGAAGCGCTTCGGCAAGCCCGAATCGCACGTCTCCATAACGCTCGGCGCGGAGCAGGAATATTTTCTTATAGACAAGTCGTTCTACCTGAAGCGTCCCGACCTGCTGCAGACGGGCCGTACCGTATTCGGCGCCTCTCCGGCGAAGCACCAGCAGCTCGATGACCACTACTACGGCTCGATCAAGCCAAGGATACTGAAATTCATGTCCGAGGTCGAGGACCGTCTGTGGAAGCTCGGCATCCCCGCAAAGACCCGCCACAACGAGGTCGCGCCCGCGCAGTTCGAGCTTGCGCCGATGTTCGAGGATCTCAATCTCGCCGTCGACCACAACATGCTCATAATGGAGGTCCTCCGCGAGACTGCCGAGGAAAACGGCCTTGTCTGCCTTCTCCACGAAAAGCCGTTCGAGGGCGTGAACGGCTCCGGCAAGCATTGCAACTGGTCGATAGCATACGGCGGCAAGAACCTTCTTTCCCCAGGCGACAATCCGCGAGACAATGCGATATTCCTCACGTTCCTCTCGGCGGTCATCCGCGCGATAGACCTTCACGCGGACATGCTCAGGTTCTCCACCGCCGGCGCCGGCAACGACCATCGTCTCGGCGCCAACGAGGCTCCGCCCGCGATAATCTCCATCTTCCTCGGCGACGAGCTCACCGCCGTCATGCGCGAGATAGAGACCGGCAAGGCTGAAAAGAAGGCTGGGCGCACCGCGATGAAAATCGGCGTCGACACGATGCCCCCCATTCCGCGCGACAATACGGACCGGAACCGCACCTCGCCTTTCGCGTTCACCGGCAACAAGTTCGAGTTCCGCGCTCCGGGATCCTCGCAGAACTGCGCCGCCAGCCAGACGATCCTCAATACGATAGTCGCCGAATCGCTCGATGCCGTCTGCGACAAACTCGACGCGAGAGGCGGCGACTTCAACGAGGAACTCCAGCTCCTCCTGCAGAGGTTCATCCGCAAGCACAAGAGGGTGCTCTTTTCCGGCGACGGCTATGGCGACGCGTGGCCCAAGGAGGCGAAGAAGAGGGGCCTGCCGAACCTCAAGAACACTCTCGAGGCGATAGAGCCTCTGAATGACCCTGCGAACCGCGAACTCTTCGCGAAGTATGGAGTCTTCACCGACGAGGAAATGGCCTCCCGCCATGAAATCGCCGCTGAAGACTACAGAAGCCGCATCGTAATCGAAGGCAAGGTCGCGCTTGAAATCGCACGCTCGATGATACGGCCTGTCGTGGCTGACGAATTCTCGCACCTCGCGACTGCCATCGGCCAGGCCCGCAAAGACGGCATAAAGGTA
>JAGCPM010000245.1 GCA_017965685.1 Kiritimatiellia bacterium
CCACAGCTAGCCGTTGGTGCCTACCACTTGGTGCTAACCGTAGCCAAACGGGTCCGGTCACCATTGCTAAGCCGGAAAAGCCTTCTGGAAATGCTGTTTTTTACCGCATAAAGGTATCAAAAACGCCGGAGTAGACGCATTTGGCGGCAAGGCCCGGCGGAGCGGGCCTCAAGCAGGACGCTTACCCGCGCCGAAGAAGGCGAAAAGTTGCCTGCCCGAGAAGCGAAAAGTCCCTACCGGGGAGGTCGCTTGTCCCTACCGGAGAGGTTTCACTTCCCTACCGGAGAGTTTTCACTTCCCTACCGGAGCAAAAAGGGTGGGTGGCGGTTGACCGGGGCGGGGCGAATTTGATATACTCCGCATCATGATTGAATTCACAGATAACCAGAAGAAGACCGTCGCAAGCGGGCTTACCTTCCTTTCCCTTGCCGTCGTGTTCGCGTTCGTATCCTTCGTGGTGTGGATGCTTATGCGGGCGCTAGCCTATGTTTCGGTCGCGGTGACGCCCGTCGCGCTGGGGCTCTTCCTCGCGATGTTCTTCAGACCGTACTATCTGTGGTGGAAGAAGATAGTGAAGAATCCTTCGCTGGCGGTGTCGCTCATGCTCGTTTCGATTCTCGCGCCACTATCCGTCATCATGTGGCACTATTGGTCGATGATTGCGGAGCAGGCCGCCAACCTGATCGCGCAGGCACCCGAGCTTGCGGCGAAAACGGTGGATTTCATCCAGACGAACTTCCCGAAGATCCAGCAGCTCGCGGACAATCTGGGAGTGCCGTACCGCGAATGGATAGACGTCTACAAGGTCAAGGCGGTGCATTTCGGCGTGAACGTGCTGGGCTATGTCACCGGTCTCGTAAGCGCGCTGGTCGCGCTCATATTCTTCGCGTACTTTCTTACGCGGCCGGAGATGAGAGGCAAGGACTACGTCGCCGCGCTTCCGTTCCTCAAGGAGGAGACGAAATCGTTCGTGGCTGTGCAGATCGACGCATTCATGGACATAGTGGTAAGCTTCTTCCAGAGGCAGGTCGTGATATGCCTCATCGAGGGCGTACTCTACGGCGGCGGCTTCGCGCTGGTAGGCCTACCCTACGGCTTTATAATCGGTTTCGCTCTAGGGTGCCTCAACCTCGTGCCGCTGTTCGGGACGGTCGTGTGTTTGCCGATTGCGGTCTCGCTCGCGCTGTTCGGGGCAGGGGCTTCGACGTTGCGTCTGGTGGGGGTCCTTTCCGTCTGGCTGACGGGACAGTTCCTCGACGGCTATGTGATAACTCCGCGCATACAGGGCGACAAGACGGGGCTCGGCTACGCGGGCGTCGTGTTCAGTTTCTTCTTCTGGGGCGCGGTGTTCAAGTCGATGCTGGGGCTTCTCCTGGCGATACCTCTGTCGGCGTTTTGCGTTGTCCTGTGGCGCTCGCTGAAATCCAACTACATAAAGCCGGTGGTCTGAAATGGGCGAAGACGCGAAACCTTTCCCCGAATACGAACTCGCCGGGATTGAGACGATAGCGCGAGGAGTCGCGATCGAGAACGGGCGGGTGCTGCTCTGCCGCGCGAAGGGATCGAAAACGACGTATCTTCCCGGCGGCCACATCGAATTCGGCGAAAAGGGTTGCGAGGCGTTGCGGCGCGAGGTGATGGAGGAGATGGGCGTCGAGGCGAAAGTGGGCGAGATGCTCGGCGTTGTGGAGAACTCTTTCGTCCAGCACGGCAAGCCGCACGCCGAGATAAACCTGGTCTATGCGATGGAACTGCCCGCAAACACTAAGGCGGAAGCGAAGGAAGGCTGGATAGAGTTCCTGTGGCAGAGGGTTGACGAGCTTGAAACGGCGTCGCTCCTGCCGGCCGAAATGGCCAAGTTCATCAAGCACTGAAAATACTGCGGTGGCGTAAGGCGTTGGCTCAAAACTCGGAGCTGCTCGCGAAAACGAAGCGAGTCGACATCGATTTTGCGGCCTTTTACCGTTTGCCGATTTCTGATCAAGTCTATCGGAATCGGCAAACGGGCGGCGCGGCAAAATCGGGTCTTGTCGCTTGTTTTCGCGGCTCCTCGCACTTCGCCAACGCCTTCCGCCACCTAATGCCAACGACCAGAAGGCTGGACAAGATGGCGCGAAGCCGGTTCTGGACGGGGGAGGAAAGCGCACGGATTGAACCAATGCGGCATCAGCGAGATGCTTCCGGCGATGCCGAACGGTATCGAAAACTGCAAGCTTGGCTTCAGCCGCCGCCGTAGCCGAACTCGCGATCGGATATGAGGCGATTTCGGCAGGACTTTGGCCCGAAGGCAATCTTGTGATTGGCGAGCGGCCGAAAGGACGCCGAAAGCGCCCATAGCCCGACCGTGAAAGAGAGGTTGCGGCGTCTGAAGCCAAACACTTGAACGGCAGAAGCAAGAGCGAGTAGAGCCGAAATTCGTAAACCACCAAAAACCATCTGGCGGGTTGACCGGCAGGGATGTATTTGGTATACTACACAATTACAAGGAGTACTGTATACTGAAGGAACGATATGAACAAGAACATGGATGAATTCATGAAGACCTTCCCGTTCGAAGGCCTTACGTATGATGATGTCACTCTCGTGACTCAATATGCCGATTTCCTGCCGGACGAAACCTCGCTCGAAACAAAGCTCACCTCGCGCGTCCCAATGAAGATTCCGTTCATGTCCGCCGCGATGGATACCGTGACGGAGGCGCCGATGGCGATAGCAATGGCGCTCGCGGGAGGCATCGGGTGCATCCACAAGAATCTCGAGGAGGACGAGCAGGCGCGCGAAGTCGCGAAGGTGAAGAGCTACCTGAACGGGCTTATCGATTCGCCGGTCTGCTTCCATGAGGACGATGACATATCGTTCCTCAGGTCCGAGAAGCGCAGGCTGGGCCTCAAGTTCAACGGCTTTCCCGTCCTTGACAGCGACGGACGGCTGGTGGGCATGATAACGTCGAGCGACATGCGCTTCGCTCCGATGCAGGCCAAGAAACTTTCCGAGGTGATGCAGCCCGCGCCGATAACCGCGAAGCCGGGCACGAGCCTCAAGAAGGCCTACGACC
>JAGCPM010000246.1 GCA_017965685.1 Kiritimatiellia bacterium
ATATGCGTGATGCCGACACGAAGGTGCGGCTCTACAATGTGAAGGCCGATCCGTTCCAATCTCGCAATCTTGCGGAAGATCCCGCCTTCGGTGAAAAGCTCGCCGAGCTCGTCCGCATTCTCGACGAGCACTACGCCGAGTGATAAAACCTTATCAGACGGCGATATAAACGATGCCCGGATTGGGAAACATCCGGGCAGAAAGGGGCAGTTCGCCAAGCGCGGGAAAGCGCAGAGCCTCGTCGCAAAAGAGATCGCCCGCCTTCTCGCCGTCCAGATAGCCGCGGATGTGGTTCGTGCGCAGGTAGTCGCGGCACGCTTCGAGGACGGCGGCCTTGATCATCGCCGTTCCGCCTGTCGAGCCGTAGCCCGTCACCACGCCAAAGAGTCCTTCTCCGCGGGCGCGATGGGCGGATATGATGGTATCGAGTCGCGCGACGGCATCATCCGCACGCATTCCGCGACCATGAATATCGTATTCTGTGAACCGTGATTTCATCCAACCTTGTCAGCGACCGGGAGTGACTCGATAGAAGCGCGAGGATTGGTCCGGATCGATAGGAATCGGTATCGACTCTGCGCCGTCCACGCCAATCAGGATATTCGTGTAGACATTCCAGACTTGGTTCGTGAGTGCTTCCGCGTATTCGAGCGTATACCATGCCGCACCAGTTCCGGAGAAGTCGAGCGCATAGCAAGGCGATGAAGAGAAAGAAACGTCATTGGTAAGCACGAAAGAAGATATGGCCGCATCAACCACATTCGTCGGTTGCACCACAAGATCGTTGCCCCACGAATTTCCGACCGAAGTTGCCCAGGATGCGGCACCCATAGCTGCGCCTTCGGCCGATTCGCCATCAATGAAATATAGGCCCTTTGGCGATATGCTAGCAGAAGTGAATGCAGAAATATTAGTTGAGCACCATCCATATGCATCGCAGGCGGCAGCAATGGTTATCTTGCAGTTCTTACTTGGAGGATTGATAGCAAATATTCCATTCACAGAAGATATGAGATTTGTGACTACCGTCACAATTTTCGATTCCGATTGGTATTGAATCTTTGCAGAGACTTCCGCGCCATTGACAGGTTCTCCAAACGGATTACAAACCCTACCGGAAAAAATTTCCCCGACGCCTAGAGGAAACACATTGTATACAATCGCAATCAGGGAAGAGAATGAAGCCGCTACCGGCCATGATGGCTGTATTGTCGGCAAAGAATACCAATAATCATCAGAACCGCTCCATCCCATGTTAAGATGACAATAGAGCGTTTCATCCACATAACCATAACCATCTGCGACAATCGCATGACCTCCACTATTGCCAACAATACCGAGAATAACTGGACATTTGGCATCCAGATTCGAAAGAATCGCCCTTGCGATTGCATCATCGGTATTGCCATTGACGCCATAGTATTGTGCATTCGCATAGCCAAAGACATTCGTAAGAACAAGGGCTATGCCCGCAGGTATAGCCCCAGAGCCGTCACTAGCATACTCCATGTGCATCGCAACGCCGGCATCGTAACAAATCCGTCCTATGGCCTCGCGTTGAATGTCAGTTATCGAGGAGTCTGGAGTAGGAGGCATATTCGCCCAATTGTATACGCCACCCTTCATCTCAAGGGAGACAGGCACCGTATTAGAATAACAGGTATATTTGCCGGTTATGGCAGGAGAAGCGGGATATTGGTGGTAACGCATCAACTGAGCCATGGCAGTGGCAACACAGCCGCAAACCATATGTTCTGGTGTGTAATAGTTGTATACATTCTTGCCTTCAACGGTAGATTGATTCCACTTCGACTTGATGAGCGGTTCGACGCGCATGTCGGTTATGAGGGTATCGTTGGTAATCGGGTTTGTAGAGGCAGAAAGGAGCTTGAGTGATGAGGACAAAAGTTTCTTGTTCTTCATTGCCGGTTTTCTGCGGACTGCACGGCGATGATCCATTCCCCTTCTCTTCGCAGTATCACCGGCTAGCAACGCCCAAAGAGGGCTATGCTCGTCCAAGTCAGGGGCTTCCTCTGAACCGGAAAATCCAAGAATAGGATGTCCGGAAGATTCGGCGCTCACCGCAACGAATCCACCGCCTTCAAGCGAGACGAGATGGAAGAGATTGGTGCCATCGACCGAATATGTTTTTGCTTCGCCCGATGGCCTTCTGCGAGAGTGCCCGCCCTTTTGCGCGACTTTGCCGCGCTTAGGGTGGCTTTGCGTCCATTTCAGCACCTCTTCGACGGCCTGATCCGCTGTCACCTCGCCGCTGAACGCGGCAAAGGATAGCATCGCGAAACCCGCCGCGAAGATGGCGCGGAGGAAGGTCACACGGCGCCTCCGGAAAGACCTTGCTGACGAAGAAGCGCGGCGGAATTCGGCTTGCGACCCCTGAATTCGACGAATACATCGTAGGCGGATTTCGAGCCACCCATTGCGAGGATCGTTTCACGGTATTTCGCGCCGACGGACTTGACGGCGACGTCATCCTCAAGGCCGGCCTCCTCGAACACGCCATAGCAGTCGGCGCTCATCACCTCCGACCACTTGTAGCCGTAGTAGCCAGCGGCGTATCCGCCCGAAAAGATGTGAGTAAAGCCGTTCAGGAATATATCACCTTCGACCATGGGATTGCCGAAATGCGAAAAGACCTCGCGCTTGACGGCGTCCGCGTCGGACACAGGACCTTCATGGATGAGGAGGTCGGTCTTTGCCAAGCCCAACTGGCGACGGCAGGCGGAGGCGGCGCGGAAATTCTTCGCAGCCTTGACTCTCGCCTTGAGATCTGCGGGAACCTCTATTCCGGTGCGGTTGTCGAGACACCAGTTTTCCATGAACTGCGAGGCTACTTCCACAGCGTCCCACTCAACGAGATTGATTCCCGCCGCATCCTCCTCGGCGACACGGGTCAGCATCTGCTGTAGGGCGTGGCCGAACTCGTGGAAGAGGGTCTCGACTTCACGGAAAGGCATGTAGGTCTTGCCGTTTTCGTCTGGTGCCTTGAGATTGAGAACCAGGACGGCGAGCGGAGTGGAGCCGTCGCGATCGTTACGGTTCCTGAATTCATTCATCCAGGCGCCGCCGTTCTTTTCGCCGGGGCGGACGTAGGGATCGAGGTAGAAGTGCGAAACCGTTGCACCCTTCTCAAGCACCCTGAATACGCGCACATCCTTGTGCCAAACCTGCGGTTTCTCGCCGGGCGCGACCTCCTCCACATCGATATCAAAAAGGAATTTCGCCATGCGGAATAGTCCGGCAAGGACATCGGCGAACTCGAAATGCCGCTTCAGTTCCTCCTCGCTGTAAGAGTACTTCTTCTCGCGGAGTCGTTCGGCGAGGAACGACCTGTCCCACGGCTCGACCTTGGAAATGCCATATTCGGCAGCGATGTCATCTAGTTCGGCATCTTCAGACTTCGCAAAAGCGCCAGTAGCGCGGTCGAGCTCTTCCACCATCGCATTGACTGCGGCCAAACCGGGCGCGCATTTGGTCTTAAGGGAATATTCGGCGTAGGAAGCGAAACCGAGGATGGAGGCGAGTTCCTGGCGGAGGGAAAGAATTTCAACTATGCGGGCCGTATTTTCCGGCGCGCGTTTCGAGCGGGCCACGCAAAGGGCTTCGCGCACTTCGCGGTCGGCGCAATGTTTCATCGTCTCGGGGTAGGAGGCGTCATCTATGGTGTACGTCTTGCCGTCCTTCTCGAACTTGTATGCTTTGGTGGCGTCTACGACTGCGTTGGAAAAATCATTGCCGAGTTCGGCCAGGCGGGACTGAATTGCGTTGAAACGGTCCTTCGCTTCACCCTCGAGACCAACGCCGGAAAGGAACGCGCCCTCAATCATCTTGTCGAGGATACGGCGGCGGAGGGGGTCGGCGGTTTCGATACGCCTGCAAGCGTCGTAGATAGGCTTAGACTGTCCGACGCGCAGGGAGAACGCCACGACCTCGGGCTGCTTCGAGGCGATGAAGTCGCGCCATGCGGGGGAGTTTACAACACTGAGCATATGGTACGCGCCGCCCCAAAGACGCCAAAGAGCGCGAGTCGCGTCATCAAGTCTCCAGACAAGGTCTTCATATGTGGAAGGATTGGCCGCCTCTATCTCGGCAACACTTTTTTCGGCTTCGGCGAGGAGACACGGCAGGTCGGCAGTCGCCTTTTCGGGCGTGAGTTCCGCCCATTTGGGAAAATCCTTCATACGCTCTTCCTTTCGCAGAGGGCGCTCACGAGAAGCGCCTTTATGGTGTGCATCCTATTCTCGGATTCGTCGAAAACCTTGGAATACTTCGACTCAAATACTTCGTCGGTGACCTCAAGCGCGCCGCAAGCCTTCGTGACCTCGGTATTGAAGTCGTGGAAGGCTGGCAGGCAATGGAGGAACATCAGCCGGCCGTCGATGTTGCCGGTCGCGCGCATGAGATCCATGTTGATCTGGTATGGGCGAAGCATCTTGATGCGTTCGGCGGTCTTTGACTCCTCGCCCATCGATACCCATACGTCGGTGTAGAGCACGTTCGCGCCCTTGACGCCCTTCACGGGATCGTCAAAAATGCGAATGTCAACACCGTTTCTCTCAGCGACCTCTGCGGCTTCGGCGAGAATGGCTTCGTCCGGCCAAAGTTCCTTCGGCGTGCAGCATATGTAGCGGATGCCGCACTTCGCACAGCCCATCATGAGAGAGTTCGCCACGTTGTTGCGCCCGTCGCCTACGTACGCGACGGTGCAGTTGTCAAGCGAGCCGAAAGTCTCGCGGATTGTCAAAAAGTCGGCGAATATCTGCGTCGGGTGGTAGTCGTCCGTAAGGCCGTTCCAGACGGGGACTCCAGAGTATTTCGCAAGATCCTCGCAGTCTTGCTGGCGGAAACCGCGGAAGAGGATTCCGTCATATATGCGGCCCAGGACGCGCGCGGTGTCCGCGATGCTCTCCTTCTTTCCGATCTGGGAGCCCGCAGGATCCAGATAGGTGCATCCCATGCCAAGGTCATGCGCTGCAACCTCAAACGAGCAACGGGTTCTCGTACTCGTCTTCTCAAAAATCAGCGCCACATTCTTCCCACG
>JAGCPM010000247.1 GCA_017965685.1 Kiritimatiellia bacterium
CGATGCTCACGCATTCGAACTTCATTCACGACATCGTCGGCGCGCTGCAATGTTTCGGTGCCAAGATATCGGACAAGGATTCATTCCTCGTGGTCCTTCCGATGTTCCATGCGTTCTCGTTCACGACGAATTTCGTCTGTCCGATGGTTGCCGGCTCGCAGATATGCTTCGTGCAGTCCTTGAGGACCGTGGCGCAGGACATCAAGACTCTCCAGCCTTCGGTGCTGATGGCCGTTCCTCTTCTTGCGGAGAAGCTGTACGACAAGATAGAGGAAGGATTGAAGAAGTCCAAGGTCGCGCATTTCCTGAGGAAGGTGGGCATAAGAGGCCCGGTCAACTACATTGTAAGGAAGAAGCTCGGCGGAAGGCTGAGGTTCATGATCACTGGCGGCGCGCCTTGTCCGCATCATGTGCTCGCCGGCTTCAACAAGTTGCACATAAGGTTCCTGGAAGGATACGGCCTTACGGAATGCTCGCCGGTCGTTTCGGTGTGCAGTCCCGAAATGAACGCGATCGGCACGATCGGCAAGGCCGTGAAGGGCATACAGGTCCGCATTGCGGAACCGAACGAAGCGGGCGTGGGCGAGCTCCAGATCAAGGGCCCGATCGTCATGAAGGGCTACTACCACAACGATGCGGCCACTTCGGAGGCGTTCGATGGCGCGGACGGATGGTTCAGGACGGGCGACCTCGCCTCGATGGACGAAGACGGCGTGATTACGATACGCGGCCGCAAGAAGGCGCTGATAGTCAACCGCGAGGGAAAGAACATATATCCCGAAGAGGTTGAAAACATGATCGCGAAGGAGCCTTGCGTGGCGGACATACTCGTGCTCGGCTACACCGAGGGAGGCATCCCGGGCGAGAAGGTCGGCGCGATAGTCCATCCGGACGAAGAATGGTACAAGGCCAAATACAAAGGCAAACTGCCGGAGTGGTCCGAAATAGAGGCCATGACGATCAAGGCCGTGCAGAAGCAGAGCGCCAACCTCGCGGACTACAAGCGGGTGAGGAAGGTCGTCGTGTACAAGGAGCCGCTCGAAAGGACGTCCGTCGGCAAAGTGCGCAGAGTCGCGTACAAGGGCAAGCTGGATGAGTAGGCGATATCTCGTATGGCTTGAATGGCCGGAGATATGCTTCAAGGCGAGCGCGAAGGACATTGAGTGCCTTCGCGATCTCGTTTCGGGGAAGGGCGAGGTCGTCTGGGCCCGAAGCGAAAAGGAGTTCATCGAGGCGTTGCCGGAGGCCACGCACGCGGTTGCGTGGCATTTCAGGAAGGAGTGGTTCCCGACCGCAGGAAAGCTTGAGGTTCTGGCGACCCCGGCTGCAGGGCGCGAGTTCATAGCCTGGCGCGACGCGCCCGCGGGCGTGAAGGTCCATTTCGGGAAATTCCACGGCAGGATTATCGGCGAGAGCGTTCTGGCGTTCTGCCAGGCTTGGGTCAGAGGGTTTTTCCGCGTGGAGCGCATGAGGCTCGAAGGCGAAAGCATCTGGCCGCGAGGAAAGATATCGGGCTCTTGCGGATCCGTCGCCGGGACAAAAGCCGTCATCGCCGGCAGAGGGAACGTCGGCAAGGGAATAGCGGACCTGCTCGAGGCAAATGGCGTGGAGGTTTTCCTCGCCGGGCGGGACAATGCCGGAGAGATGGAAAAGAGGATGCCGGATACGGACTGGTTCGTGCTGGCGCTGCCGGGCGATTCCGGGACCGACAATTTTCTCGACGCGCGCAGGATTGCACTGCTGCCGGATCGCGCAACGGTGGTCAATGTCGGGCGCGGCAACGCGATAGACGAAGATGCGCTGGCCAAAGCTCTTGACGAAGGAAGTATAGCGGGCGCGTATCTGGACGTGTTCAAGGGCGAACCGACCCAGCTTGCGGGCGATGGGGCGGCGGCCTCCAAAGGCTTGTGGGAGAATCCGAAGGTCGTAGCCATGCCGCACTCGTCGGCATTCTCGCCGGATTATCTGAAGATGACATTCATGGAGCTTGATCGTGAAGGTCTTCTTTGAGACGAGATCGGTCGAAGAGACCTGGAACGTGGCGCGCGAGTTCGCAAAGGATCTCAAGGCCGGGGATGTCGTTTGCCTTGAAGGCGATCTTGGCGCGGGCAAGACGACGTTCACGCAGGGTCTCGCCGCCGCGCTGGGCGTAAAGGGGCGTGTGACGTCGCCTACTTTCTGCATAGTGCAAGAGCATCGTGGCGAGCGCTTCATGGTGCATATGGACCTGTACCGGCTCAAGGATGAGGCCGATGTGGAGGCGATAGGGTGGAACGACTACCTTGCGCGCGGCGCCATATTGGTGGTTGAATGGCCTGACAGGGCCGGATCGCTCCTGCCGGCCGCGGCAAGGAGGGTTCGCATAAATTCAAAAGGTGAAGAATTTCGCACAATCGCCATTGACAGCCGAGCCGATAATTTGATATAATACCACCATTCTATGGAAAGACTGTATCTTCGATTTGCGATTTTAGCGCTCGCCGCAGCATTTGCGACGGGGTGCGGGACTATTGCAGATGCGCTTTTTGGCGATGACGAGCCGGCTGAAGTCAAGGTTGCTGCGAAGTGGAACGATGGAATTCCGCGCGTAAAACCGGGCGTAATCGTGCTTGTTCAGGTCGGCACGCTGGGGCAGGCGCCCACGGCGATGCAGGCTCAGGTAGACCAGAACGGCGAAATCGTGCTGCAATATCTCCTGCAGGAGCCTGTCGTGTGCGACGGCCTTACTCTTGACGAGCTCAAACAGAAGCTCGTCAAGGCCTATCAGGTGTACATCAAGCAGCCGCAGGTCTCCGTAACATTCGCGCAGTTCGACAAGGATACGGGCGTGAGTCCATGGGGAACGGTCACCGTGCTTGGCGAGGTGGCGAGGCCTGGACCGGTGAACATGCCGCCTACGATGGATCTGACCGTGACCAAGGTCCTGCAGTCGGCGGGCGGTCTCAAGCCTTTCGCGAACAAATCCAAGATTCAGGTCACGAGCTGCGACCGCAACGGAAACAAGAAGCGCACCATAATAGATTTGAACGAGATTGGAGAGAAGGGCCTTGCAGACAAGGATATATCGCTCAGGGCGGGCGATGTGGTGTGGGTGCCCGAATCGTGGTATTGATTTCAATAAAGCTTAATATAAGGAGACGACGGGATGAAAAAGATCATAATGATTGCTTTTGCGGCGGTTGCCGCATTTGCAATGGCACAAGGACAGCAGGGCCGCTCCAGCGCTGGCGGCGGCATAAAGGCGAAAGCCGGCGCTGCAGTCGCGAAGGTGACGACTGAGGAAGGCATAGAGGGTATGAAAAAGGCCATCGCCGAGGGCATTGGCGGTCTGGACGCAGAGTCGCAGGTAGCGTATGTTTCCGCGATGAACGAGGCGATTACCGCTCTGCCTGGCGGCGATGCCGACAAGGATGCGATTTTTGCGGCGGCGAACGATGTCGCCTTGCGGAACGCCGCGCCTGGGAACGTCGCCAAGATTCTCGCGGAAACGTTCGCAACCGTGCCGGCCGAAACCCTGCCTGCGGTGACGGCGGCGCTGGCCGATACAATCAACACGGCTGCAAAGGCGGCCGGAGACAACAATACCGCGACTATCGTGGCGGCCGCGAAGAATGCAGTCAAAGAGGTCGAGATCC
>JAGCPM010000248.1 GCA_017965685.1 Kiritimatiellia bacterium
AGCGGACCGTAGTCCCAGAATCCCGGCATTCCGCCGTATATCTCCGACGAGTGGTAGATGAATCCCCTGCGCTTGCAGAGCGCCGAGAGCGCATCGAGGGAGGATTTGTTTTCTTCAGCCATTTTTGCCTTCCTAAGCCTTTCTGGTGAATCCGGCGGCCCTTTTCATCGAGAACTTCATCGGGCGGTTGACCGCCCATCCGGACGCGTTGAGTATGGCCCCGATGTCGCGCTGCCTGAGCTTGAACCACGTGAGTATCACGCTCGGCAGGGAAACGGCGAGTATGACCGCGAGTATCGAGACCGCGACCTGCAGGGCGGTCATGCCCTTCACGCTGGCCGCTATCGCCGCGACCGCCGTTCCGGCCATGCCTACCCCGATGCCAATGGCGGCCACGCTGGAGGCCATCGCCGCCCCGCCCGCCTGGCCGCCGTTCTGCACTCCTGCCTCGACCTGCTTCTGCACGGCGGCCTGCCTGTCGCCGAGGAACTTCTTCACCGACGAGGCAAGTCCCTCGCCGAGTTTCCTCCAAGGCGCCCAGAACGCCTCCGAGAGCGATACCTGGCTCTCGACAACCTTCGTGACGGTCGCCTCCCAGTCCTTTCCGTCGCGGTCGTAGAAGACTCCGTTCCTGCCCGCGTAGAGCCGGCCGATCGCGCCGGCCGTGACGACCGCGCAGACGGACCGCGTCGCGCTTTCCGAAGGGCGCGAGAGCTTGAGGTATATCACGCAGCACTTCGACTTCTCCGCGAGCGCGGAATGCGCAGCCTCGCTGTCGACATGGAAGCAGAGGTTCATTTCCTTGGAGTCGATCCTCAGGACCCCCGTCTGGAATATCGCCATGTCGTTCTCGTCGTAGAGCCGCTTCATGTTCACGAAGTTCTCGAGGAACTCCAGAAGGTGCATCTTGTACCTTAGAGCCTTCTCCTCCTCCTCGAGCGCGCCGATGACGCCGGCGTTCATGACCGGCTTCGCCGCAGTCCACGCCCTGTAGGGTGCGAACGCGGACTTGATCTTCTTCCACGCAAGGCGGTCGAGCGTCTTCGCGTCCGCGCCGAGGATGGGCTTCGCGCACTTCTCCGCGAAGGCGAGTATAGCCTCGACGTGCTTCGGGTTGAGGTGCTCCTTCGCGAGCGGCAGAACCTTGTCGGCATCCTCCGTCACGAGCGGCATGTCCTCCGGCGGCGTGAAGAAAGCGTCTATCGTCTGCTCTACGTCCGCAAGCGCGCCGTTCGCCTCGGCGGTTTTGTCGCCGAGCGGCGAAACGGCCTTGTCCCTGCCTTTCGCCTCCCAGTCCGCGAGCGCCTTCTTGTCCGCCTCAGAAGGCTCGACCTTCGCGAGGTCGCTTTCCTTCTCCATTATCTCTGCGAGCTTCTTTGCATCGTCTTCGCACGGCTTGAAGAGTTCGTCGAGGTCCACGCCGCGCTTGACGAGAAAGTCAATCGCGGCCAGGACCTCCGGAGTCCTTATGCGCCCGTCGCCGTCGGAATCCATCAGCTTCAGCATGCGGCCGTCGAACCGCACGCCCTTTACTGGCATGGACAGCGCGAACCATTTCTTGCGGTCGATTTCCGCAAGTTTCGCTATGTCCTCGCCCTTCTTGAATTCGATGACCGACATGGCATCACCCGTTCTTCTTTTCGAAATCCTTCATGAATTCTACCAGAGCGTCGACGCCGGCCATCGGGAACGCGTTGTAGATAGTCGCGCGGATGCCGCCCACGGACCTGTGGCCCTTGAGCGAGCTCATGCCGAGCGCCTTCGCGTCTGCCACGAATTTGGCCTCGAGCTCTTCGGTTGGCAGGCGGAAGGTGACGTTCATGTTCGACCTGTACTCCTTCAGCGCCGTTCCGCGGTAGAACTCCGTCGAATCGATCGCGTCGTATATCTTTTTCGCCTTCGCGTCGTTGAGCGCGAAGAGATTGGCCTTGCCCGTCTTCTTCACCCACTTCATAACCTCGCCGAAGACGTATATGGAGAAAGTGGGCGGGGTGTTGTAGAGCGAATTGTTGTCCACATGCGTCCTGTACTGGAGGAGAGTGGGTATCTTGTCGTTGCCCTTGGCGGCGAGTTCCTTCTTTATCGCCACGACAGCCATCCCGGAAGGTCCGAGATTCTTCTGCGCACCCGCGTAGAAGAGGTCGAATTTCGTGAAGTCGCGGTCGATGCCGAGTATGTCGGACGACATGTCCGCGAAGAGAGGAACATTCACCTCCGGCAACTTCTTGAGCTGCACGCCGGAAATCGTCTCGTTGGTGCAGATGTGCGCGTATTTCGCGCCCTCCGTGAATTTCCACTCGCCGTCCGCCGGCATGCGGGTCGGGATGTCCTTCGCGCAGTTGGCGACGGTGTTCACGCTCGCGCCCCTCAGGGCGGCGACTTTCTGCGCCTCCTTGAGCGCCTTGCCGGACCACGTTCCCATGTTCGCGTAGTCGGCCGTGTCGCCCGCCTCGAGGAAGTTCATCGGGATCATTGCGAACTGCATCGATCCGCCGCCCTGCACGAACACGACCTCGTAGTCGTCGCCTATTCCGCAGAGCTCTTTGAAGTTCGCGATCGCCTCCGCGTGGATCGCGTCGTAGTCCTTGCCGCGATGGCTCATCTCCATCACCGACATTCCCGTGCCCTTGTAGTCAACGAGGTCCGCCTGGACCTGCTGCAATACTTCCAGCGGCAGCGTCGCGGGACCTGCCGAGAAGTTGTATGCTCTTGCCATTTTCTTCTTGCCTTTCTGTTAGAGTTTATCTGGTTGTTGTTTGTCCGCCATCAGAGATTATCGGTCAAGCGGATTTGAATAGTATACCATATTTCACTCCCCAGCGTCAAACGCGGAGAGGGCAAGGCCATCGCAAAGCCGTCGGCATCCATGCCGGCGTGGAAGTTGTTTTTCTCCGGCAGGTAAACGCCCTCTGTCTAGGCACTCTTTGCGACCATGCGATGCCTGGGCTGTATCGTCATTTTGCAGGGTAAACCGCCGGGAAAGTGGCGAAAAAGCGTAGGCCCATCGCGCTATCCGGGGACAGTCCCTTCCGGGCTACCGAATCATAGCGAGTTGCGGGCCTTGTCCACCTCGGCGTCCATGCCGGGGGCGGGGTCGATCGAGTTGCGATCCTGCGAAATGTGGTACTCGGCGAAATGCCCGTCGAAAAGTGTCGCGCACTGAGGATCGGCGGCAAGCGCGCGGTAGTCGCGCCATGCCTCGTCGTAGCGCTTGATGGCGGCGGCGATTTCCTTTTCGTCAGTTTTGCCAATCAACTCGCGCTGCCGCATAAGGAGCATCGCCGTCCACCCCGCCTCGTAGATGCGGTAGAGGTGAAGTCCGTAGCGCGACGATACGCGCACGTACGACTCGGCGCCCTTGTCCGCGATCTTGACCGAATCGGCAAGCCTCACGATCTCGCGCCACCTCCCGACCGCCGCGCGGCGGTTGGCGAGTGACGCGGCGACCTTGCCCTCCTTCACAAGCCTGTTCGCATCCGCGTCAAGCTCCGGATCGCCGAAGCCGCCGACGAAGTGGTCGCGCGTCCAGCAAGCCGTCAGCTTCTCGTCCGGCATGTAGCCCATGCCGCGGATGACCGCCTAGGCGGAAAGAACCGCAAGCTTGCGGAACGCCTCGCGCGATTCCGGCGCTACGCCTATGCGGTCCATGAATTTCCCGAACGCCGCCTCTTCACCCGCCTCTGGATGGTTCGCCCACTCGGTCATCACAAAGGCGTTCATCGCGCACCAGAGTTCGTTCTTGAGGTACGGACCCTCCCAGCCGCCGCCGCGGCTCCACGTCCAGACGCCCGCGAAGCGGCTGTCCTTCAGAAGCTCCCCAAGGCCCTGAATGCCGGGACACGCGGCATTTTCCTCGAATCCCTCGACAACCCCCTTGACGACGTAGTTCGGATATGCGCCCTTGCCCTCGTACTCGCGCTGGCACTGCACCTCGACTATCTGCTTGTGCTTTCCTATCCCGAGCGTCGGATTGAACGGCACGTACCGCAGATAGTCGCCAGCCGTGTGCTTGATGGAAAGGAAAAGTTTTTCGTGCGGCTCCACCTGGCCCGTGATGGCGAGGTAGAGGTCCGGGCGTATGTGGAAGCGGCGGAAGTCCCAGGTACGGTAGAAGACCTTCTTGCCGCCCTTGACGCATATCTCCTCGCGGAGAAGATTCATCAGCTTCGCGTGCGTATCGACGAAGCCGTCAAGAGGCTTGCGGAAATCTAGCGGCGTATTGCCGCCGTGGTACGGCACGTTGTGCGAATACATCTCTCCCGTTCGGATCACGTAGCCATCGACGGACGGGATGCGCCGCAGCATTTCCCTTATCATCAGCCGGTGGATTTCCCACGTCTTCTCGCGCTCGAACTGCATGGCAAGATTGTACATTTTTGTCATTACAGCAGGAAAGCTCTGCAATCCTTCGTTCATTAGCGATTGCATTATTTCGGAAATTATGGTATCATTCATCTCTGTCGTATTCATAGTACTCCTTTTTGTCTGGTTAACTTAAAGTATACCATGAGTCGGCGCGGACTACAACCCCTCGGGGTTGTAGTCTCTTTCCTTTTGAAAGTAGAAGTCCTTTCATCTTCTTTCCTTAGAAATCAATTTACAGAAAGAAGTATACACTATCATATTTCTCATCAAAAAGCGGCAATTAGGCGTTGCCGCATGCTGCAAAAAAAGTAATAATTCCCAATATCAATCGGGGAGTGTCCCTCTTGGGTTTTATATTGATCTGAAAACCGTGTGACGTTCCAGCGAATGTGCATGCTCTAATCCGACTTGCTGCGCTCTGCCATAAAGCTACGAACAGTCCAGGCACCCAAGGCGGCCATGACAATCAGGAATATTGCTGGTTTCATTGGTCCTCCTTTTTGAATTTCCCAGTGGTGTCAATCTCGCCAATAAGTCTCATCCCATCGAGCGAATCGCCTACAGACGTTCCCTTTACATTGACATACCAGCCTTTGTCGTCGAGGCTTTCGCCAGAATACATGTCGAAGGAAAAACCCGCAAGGTCATTGGACACGCCGCCCCACCCGCGAACGTATCCTTTTTCGGGTATGACAAACCAACCTCCCTCATGCTTAAGCTCCACCGTCTCGTTTTTAGTGTTTACGCGCATGTAGCGCGGATTGTTCGCGAGACCATAGCCATCAACAAGACAGTAGCAACCGTCCTTGAGCAGATAGACCCTAAACGGCCCGTATCCGCAAGTGTCAATCAGAAGTCCTATCCGCTTGCCGGACTTGAACAACAGCCGCTTGTCGTATTCCGCGCACAGCGTCTTGGCGCGCTTGTATTCCACCGCAAACGGCAATTCGTCCGTAATCCGTCCTTTCGTCCACTGCGTGGCTTTGACGACGCTTTCCACCGACTGCGGCCTGCTTCTTATCGGCGCCTGGACGATGGTGGCGACAACTGCGCCCTTGCAGATGATGCTGTAATTGCCATGCCGCTTGGCGTAGCGAGGAGGTGCGCATGATATGTCAACGCTTATGTCGCCAACCTGCCCCGAAAAGAACATAGGCGTATGCATTCCCATGTACATCCACGTATCGCCAAAAGTGGGTATGCCATCGCCAATAAGGGCGGCAAGCCTCTTCATCGTTTCATTTTCTCTTGGCTGTATATTCTCGCCAAGCTCACGCTCAAAGCGGCGCAACAGCCTTTCTGCCTGCGCCTTCAGCGTCTCTTCCTCGACATCTCCGTCATACGGACGACGCAGAACGAGAGTACGTGATGGTATGCTGTTGAAGGCGACAGGATTGGATACTTTCTTCTCCGTCATGCCCTCGAAAGGCTCGCCAAGCGGAGTCCATTCGTTCTTCTGCTGCGCCATAGCAAAGTTGGTCATCGAAGACCAGTTTGCCGACTGCAGGTCAAACACCTTGTTTGTCGCGTCGAAATCGACGTCGAAGAGCCGCTTCAGCGTCTTGCGTAGCTTTGCGGCTTCCTCATGCGCCTTTTTCTCCGCCGCTGTCAGGCCTAATGCGCCTGAGAATCTGGGACTGCGGTTTGTTACAACTGGAATGGAGAAAAGGTCTTCAGTGCGAAGAGTCTTAAATGCCGAAAGCGATACTGTACGATTCCTTTTGCCGTCAATCATGGCATTCAACCAATAATCATAGTCAATGCCGTTCCTTTGACAGGTTGCACACCATGAATAGAACGTCATCGAATAATGATGATTCGGCTTCTTGTCGCGCTTTGAGATCTCCTCTATGCTGTTGAGCGCGTCATCTTCTGATCGGTCTTCTGAAATTCTGACGGTCATGTTCGTGCGCGTCTTGATGTCCCCGACAATACGATCCACTAAATCGCGGCACTCTCGATTCGTCATTTTCGACTTTTCGCTGTCGGCCTCACGCCGCCCACTGCCCCAGTATAAATCAATGTGCGACAGCTGCACTTCTTCTCCGCTGAAATACAAGGCGACATTTCTGCAGCCGAAATACGGTTCTGCAAGCATGGCCTCTACGAATGCGCTTACGTTTGTCACCGTCGTCTTCGTGTCAGGATCATAGTTTGCGTATCTATGCACACGAATTGCGTCCCCGGCGATCTTTGCATACTCCGTAGATCCAATCTCCAGATCAAACGGCGAACTGACGATGATCGTTCCGTTTTCAACACGGAACACTGTCTTGTCGTCGGTAGCTGCGGCACAAGTGCAGACCATGAGCATAGCGAATGCGGCAGTGCCCAAAGATGTCAATTTTGAAGTCATAAGGTTCGCTTCCTTTCTTATTTACTAAC
>JAGCPM010000005.1 GCA_017965685.1 Kiritimatiellia bacterium
GGCATGTAGCAGACCTGATGGCCGGTCTCCCTCGAAAGCATGTCGCTCGTTCCGGGAAGGATCGTCGTGCGGACGAACACGGGAACCTTAGGCAGATTGCGGATAAGCTCCTTCATGAGGGTGAGGTCCTGTGTGCCGTCGTCCTCTGTCGGAACGTGTATCTGGAGGAACGCAATGTCAATCGCGGAAAGATCGTCGTTGTAGCCCTTCGGAGGGTCGCTCACGAATATCTGCACATCGGGATTGTTCTCCTCGAGCCATGCCTTCAATGCGCCGCCGACGAAGCCGCAGCCTATTATGCCTACTTTTATCACAGCAACCTCCCTTGCGTTGGTGATGCCTGTTTGATTCCAAGCCTCGAATAGGCGAGTTCCGTCGCCACTCGGCCTTTAGGTGTGCGCTCCATGTAGCCGCCCATTATCAGGAAAGGTTCGTACGCCTCCTCGACAGTATCGGCCTCTTCGCCGACCGAGACGGCTATCGTGGAAAGTCCTACAGGCCCGCCGCCGAACTTGACGCATATCGTCTCGAGAATCCGGCGATCCATGTCGTCCAGACCGTGCGGATCGATTTCCAGAAGGCCCAGAGACTGGCGGGCCACTTCGCCGGTTATGAAATTCCCGGCCTTCACCTGAGCATAGTCGCGGACGCGGCGGAGAAGATTGTTCGCGATGCGGGGCGTACCGCGCGAGCGGCGGGCGATTTCGAGCGCGCCGTCATCATCCACATCCACACCAAGCTTCCCGGCGGAACGCCTTATGATCTCGGCAAGATCGTCCGGCTCGTAGTAGTCGAGCCGGTTGACCAGTCCGAACCTCGCGCGCAGAGGTGCGGCGATAAGGCCGATTCTTGTTGTTGCGCCCACGAGAGTGAAACGGGGAAGCTCCAGACGCACCGATCTCGCGTTCGGGCCCTGGTCTATCATTATGTCGATCGCGTAGTCTTCCATCGCGGAATAAAGGTATTCCTCGACGGTCTTGGCCATGCGGTGTATCTCGTCGATGAAGACGATATCGCCCGGCTCCAGCGACGTCAATAGGCCGGCTAAGTCGCCGGGTTTCGTTATCACAGGGCCGGAAGTGGTCTTTACGCGCACACCCATGGCTTCGCCAAGAATATAGCTCAAGGTAGTCTTGCCGAGTCCTGGCGGGCCGGAGAAAAGCACATGGTCAAGCGGCTCGCCGCGCTCCTTGGCGGCCTCGACGGCGAGCATCAGGCGATCGCGAACCTTGCGCTGTCCGACAAACGCACCGAAATCGGTAGGGCGAAGTTTGTTGTCGAACGCGCTGTTGCGGCGGTTCAGCTCGTCGCTCATCCTCTCAGCCATTTGCGACGAGACCTTTCGTTTCGTCCGCGCCCATGGCGAGGTTCATGTTCTGTATGGCCGCGCCGCTCGCCCCCTTGCCAAGATTGTCGAATCTCGCAACGAGTATCGAGCGTTCATCATTTCCGAATACGCCTATCTCCAAATCATCCCTCCCGGAAAGCGCGGCAGAGGAAAGGAACCCGTTTTCGGAGCCATCCTCGACATATCTCACGAGGCCCGCCCCGTAGTATGACCTGTAGCAATCTTTTATCGCCGCCACATCCGCATCGTGCAAAGGAACCGTCACCTCCATCCCGCTGTAGTGCGGAACCACTATTGGCGAGAATACCGGCGCGAAATCGAGGCCTGCAATCTTTTGCATCTCGGGCAGGTGCTTGTGGGTTTGTCCAAGGGCGTACTGGCGGCCGCCGGAAAGCAGTCCATCGCCGGTTTCCCCGTATTCTGCAATCATCTTCTTGCCGCCGCCGGAAAAGCCGGTGAGGGAAAACGCCGAAAGCTTGGAATCGCGGGCGATCAGGCCAGACTCGACCAGAGGCGCCACGAGGGCTATGAAGCCGGTCGCGTGGCAGCCCGGATTTGCAATGCGCTTCGCGACTGCTATGCGCGATCTGCGGCCATGCAATTCGGGGAAGCCGTATTCCCATCCGTCGGAGGTGCGATGCGCAGTCGAAGTGTCGATCACGACCGTCGCAGGATTCGACACCATTGCAACCGCCTCGACGGCAGCGGCATCGGGAAGGCACAGGAAAACGATATCGGCGGCGTTCAGGGCATCGCGGCGCGCGGAGGAATCTTTGCGCAACTCCTCGGGCAGGACGGCAAGCTCGATGTCGTCCCTGCCAGAAAGTCGCTCGCGTATCCTAAGTCCGGTCGTTCCTGCGCTGCCGTCGATGAACACCCTTGCCATTTCTCAGTCCTCGTCGGCGAACTCCTCGCGGCTGGCATTCTTGGCGCCGGCCTCGGGTTTCGCATCCTTGGCCGCGGCATCATTCGCGCCGGTTCCGGGAGAGTCGGACTTCTTTTCGTCGCCATCTTTGCGCTTCTTCCCATGCCCGGGGCGGTAGCCGTACCCGTAACCATAACCGTAGCCATAGCCGTAACCATAGCCGCTATGGCCGTAGTGGTGGTTGCCCGCCGGGCTGAACGCGGAGGCATTCGACACTTCCACGTCGTTCACCACCACGCCGAGAATGTTCGCGCCGGCCTCCGTCAGCGACCTCGCGCAGTACTGTATCGGCTTGAAGTGCGTACGGTCGGGGCAGCACATTATGATGACCGAATCGACGAGCATTGAAAGCGACACCACGTCGCCGACGATTCCGAAAGGCGGAGCATCCACTACGACCCTGTCATAGTTGGATTTCGCCCACTCGAAGAACTCGCCCATCTGCTTGGAGCCGAAAATCTGCGCGGGGGAAACTCCGTCCGGCGGCAGCGAGGCGATTACGTCAAGATTCTCGACCGACGATTTGTGGATGAGTTTGGAGAAATCGATATTGCCCGCGCCCGCATTCTGCATCACGTGCGAGAAGCTGCTTTCTGCCGTCAGCTCAAGCCCCCATACGCGGGCAAGTCTCGGACGCCGCATGTCGAAATCGACGTGCAGAACCTTCTTGCCGGTCTGGGCGTATACGATGGCGATGGAAGTCGACATAATAGTCTTGCCTTCGCCCGGCTGGGTGGATATTATCAGGATCGAATGCGAGGTCGCCTCGTAGCGCGGAGAATCGAGAAGGTTCCGCAACCCTGCGACCGCCTCCGCGAACTGCGAATACTTGTCCTCCACGGCGAATTTCGCGACTTGCTCGCGCTTCTTACGCCTGACATGGGGCAGCACAGCCAGCACTTTGAGCGAAAGACGCCCTTCAATGTCGGCCAGATTGATGACGGTATCCTCGAGATTGTCTATGACGAGCACAAAGAGGAAGCCGAGTCCCAGCGAAATGACGATGCCCGCGCCGAAAATCATCATCGGGTTCGGCAGGATGGGCTTCGTCGGAACGTTCGCCGGACGACCGACCGTTATGATTTCGTTGTTCTGCTCGGCGTCTATGCGCGCCTTGTTCTCCTGCATCGTCAAATCCTCGAGGATGCGATTCGCTACGCCATAGCTGGTTTCGAGGATGCCGAGTCCCGACTCGGCCAGAACTACGCGCTGCTCTACCGACGCGAGCTCGTTTTTGAGATCCTCGCGCTTCGCCCTAAGGCTAGCCAGCCTGTTTCTCGTGACCTGCAAGGTGGAACGGCCGGTCTGCAAGGCGCGCTGCGTGGCGTCCAGGAATCTCTGCCTGGCCAACTCCAGCTCCTTCTTCTTCGCCACGACCTCGGGATGGTTCTCCGTGTAGGTAAACTGAAGCTTGGCAAAATCGCCGTCGGCCTCTTGGAAGGCGCGGTATTCAGTCGCTATCTCCTGTGCGCGCGGAGCGCCAGTGGAAAGCGTGCCGAACTTGTCGGGATCGTTCTTCACCTCGGCAAGAATCTTCTCCCATTCTATAAGCTGCGTCTCCTCGGTCTCGAGCTGGAGGATGTCGGCAGTGGTCTTGGAGAGTGACACTTGAACCGTATCGCGGGTGGAGCGGAGGTTGTCGATCTTGTTGGCCGTA
>JAGCPM010000020.1 GCA_017965685.1 Kiritimatiellia bacterium
CGAACGGCGTGGAGCCGGGCTTCATCTACCGCAACGACTGGTCGCCTGACGACACGCGGGGACTGATGGTCGACATCAACTCCGACGAGAGCCGTGCCGCACTCGAAGAGCTCAAGAAGAAGGATCCCGCCTTCGCCGAGAAGTGCAAGGATAAGACCTACCGCGAGCAGATCATGCTCGCAGGGCGCTCGCACCCCGCAGGGATAGCGGCCGTTGCGGAGTTCGCTCTCCGGGAGGCGGCAATAATGGTGAAGAACGGAAAGATCGCGGACACGCATTCGTTCGGTCCGCTCGCAACGGCCCTCAAGAACTACAACATTAATCCGCGCGACCTTGAACGCCTCATCAACGACGGCACGGACAAGGGGACCGCGGATGCGATAAAGGAGATCAAGCGCGAGCTCTTCGCGCAGATCCGCGATGCGGTGATGGGCGTCAGGGATGGAAACGACTTCTACCCGCTCTCGCCGATCTTCAAGCATTTCGACGAGCGCCACATCATGAAGCTCGACTACAACGAAGGCGACAGGGTGTTCACCAAGGACGCCGCGCATGCGGGGTCGTTCCAGCGTCCCGAGCGCATCCTGACGACGCGCAAGCCGATCCTCGGACAGATCTACCGCCTCCAGACCGCGTCCTCCGCCGACTCCATCTCCGCCGGCGCCGTCACCGAGGCGCTCGCGAACGACCTGACGCGCATAGCGGGAGTCCCCGCGCAGGAGCTCGAGATCGTCCGCGGCGAGTATTCCGACGGGCACCCCAAGCTCATGCTCCAGGCCAAGTTCGCCGACGGCTACAAGGACATGGAGGCGGGCTTCATCAAGGACGGACGCATCGTGCCGCCGAAGGGACAGTCGGCCGAGAAGCTCGGCAAGTACAAGGCGTTCTTCCTCGCGACCGCCGATCGCGACGCCGTGGGGCGGCGCGGGCAGAACAAGGGCTTCGCGCACGGCAAGTTCTTCGCGATCGATCCCGGCCACTCGCTCGAGGGCAACTCCAAGTACCTCAAGGTCTCCGACGACCTCTCGTTCAAGGATACCTACGGCAAGAGTACGAAGCCGCGCTTCGAGAACTTCTCCGTCTTCGACGACGACACGTTCTTCTCCAAACTGGAAGGCGTCGTAAACCTTCGCGAAACAGCCAAGAAGGGTGAGTTCCAGAAGCTGTTCGACGACTACAGGGCCGCATTCAACCCGAACGCCGAAGGCATCTCCGACGCCGAGAAGGCGCTGCGCACGAAGATCATTGCCGACATAAACAAGAAGGAGACGGAGTTCAACGAGTCGCTGAAGAAGATACTCGACGTATCCGTGAACAACCTCGATCTCTACGACGACCTCAGTGACCAGCCCGAGTCCGTGCGGCGTGGCGCGATAGAGAACCTCGCCAACCTCGAGAAGCTCACTTCGCCCACCACCTGGACGAGCAAGAAGGGCAAGGTCGCGCTCGAGCACCTTGAGGTAATCCCCGAGACGCGCGTGCCGTGGAAGGGCGTGCTGAAGGACGATGGCATCGTATTCTTCACAGAAACGAAGATGTCGTACAGAAACCTGCTGCAGCTCGAGGCCGTCGTCACGGCTGCGGGCGCGAAGTTCGAGGACGATGCGATGGGCGTGACGCGCATAACCGTGCCGCTGGACAAGGCGGAGCAGTTCTTCGCCGCGTTCAACGAGCAGAAGGTGCAGCAGATCACGCACCCTGCGGAGTTCATGGCGCGCATGGAGGGCAGCGACGGACTCAAGGAGGCGACGATCTACAAGCCCGTCCCGTGTCCGAAGCCCGGTCCCGATCCGCGTCCGCTGATGACAGTCGACCAGCTCCCCGAGCAAATCGACTTCGCAGTAGACGGACTCGTGTACAAGTTCCCGAAAATCCACTACCAGGATCTCATTTCCGTCAAGTCGTCGGTGCACCGTCCTCGCAACGAGGGGGAACTGCGCGCGCTCCTCTCGGCGCAGGTGAAGCTCGGCAAGGACGTCCTCGGCGCACTTATGAGCGGCAGGCCCAATCTCTTCGAGCCGACGAACCAGAACATCGTGGCGCTCACTTACGCGCTCCACGCGATGGCGCTCAAGAAGGGCGAGTTCATGTACCGCGGCTCCTTCTCGATCGAGGACAAGAACGGCGACATCGCGCGCTGGCTCGACCAGGCGGAGAACCTCTACATCCGCACCTCCACCCACGCGAAGCCGTACCAGACGGCGTATGTCGACGGACATCTCAACATGCCGCGCGGATACGACGTGCCGACGGGCGCCGGCGGGCTCCTGAACGGCATGAGGACGTTCCACTTCTTCACGATTCCCGACGAGGACGGGCTCAAGAACGGCGGCAACGGAAACGGCCCGCGGCGCAGGCTCTTCCTCAAGTGCGAGACGTTCGGCATCTTCTGCTCGACGGCGCACGTGAAGTTATTCGACAAGTATGACGCTGTCTCGAAAGGCATGAAGATGCGCAACTACAGGTTCGGTGACATCGTCGAGTCCATCTGCCACGGCTCTTCGCTCTTCGCGTCGCTCTTCACGCCGAAGGAGGCGCCCGGAATCCGCAAGGAGAACCTGACGACAGCGCAAAAGGACGCCATCAGGTGGGCGCACGACAAGCTGGCGACGAAATACCCCGAAATGGCCGAGCGCCTCGTGGCGGGGAACGTCCTGGACGGCGCCGGCATCAAGACGATGATCGACAACATGGCGTGGATACTCGACAACATGCCTGAGGACGAGGACGAGCGGGCGTGGATAACCGACGTTCTGGACTATATGCTCGCGCCGCTTGAGAAAACGGCTGTCTCCAAGCAGGGCGGAGACTATGGCAATCGCATCGGCAACGAGATAATGATCGACGCCAAGGACCTGGCGTGACGTGTTCACTATGGAATCAGAAACAGCTATGATTTATGTTATAGTCTTGCTCGCGTGTGTCGCGGGCGCATTAGGGGCTGCGCTCGCAGCGGCTCGTTCAGCGTTGTGCAGCACCAGACAGTCGTTAGAGAAATCTGCAGCTGAAGTGCAAAGGCTAG
>JAGCPM010000021.1 GCA_017965685.1 Kiritimatiellia bacterium
GAAGCGCGAACGTGATCGCGAACGCAAATGGCGACAGACCGCGCAAGGCGCGTTCGAATCGTCGATGCTCCACATCGACGCATATCCCGAACCCGCCGAACCGAGCGACGAATACGAAAGTTGGCTTTCCGACCGCGAAAGGGGGGCGGAGAAAATCCGCTCCTTCGACGAGGGCTTGAGCCAATCGGGTGCGGACGTGTCGTATGCCGAGAAAGCGATACTGCATTATCGGCGACGATACAAAGCGGCCTACATCCGGCTCAAACGGAGCAAACCGCACCTCTGCCGCACCTTCTCGCTCATCTGCAAATACGGTGAGAACCGCAACGCCTCCATCGCCGTATTGCAGGAAAAAACGCATGATTGGCATGGTGCGGAATCGTTGTATTTTCTACACCGAAAAGAAATTTTAAATTTCTTCCGCATCCAATAAAATCAAGGGTGAAACGCGGTTTTCCGGCCATCGGAGAGCCGCGTTTCGTTTCCCTATTTTCGCAAAAGGGGGGGTTGACGTATAGAGGGGCCTTGTTCTTGCCTGCAAACGGCAAGACGGCCCCATCCCCAATGGGGAACACAACCAAAAGGAGAAAAACCATGAGCGACAACAACGAAAACCGCATCGAGGGCATCTGGCCGACGGTCAGAGTCCGCAGGAAGAACACCGAAAACCGCACCCAGCGCAAAGTCTTGCAGACCCGAACCGCGAAGATTCCGGCGGGCGATCTGATCCGCCGCATCGAGACGGAACTGCGGGCAGGCGCGGCGGTCGAACTGCTCGACGGCAAGGGCAACGGAGCGATACGCGTCTATGCCTGCGTCACCAAAGACTTCAAGAGCATGTACGCGACGAGCGCGACGATGGGCGGCTTCCGCCAATCGCTGAACGACATCCGCTTCCGCGTCGTTCGCGGCGTCATCGGCAAGAACGAAAGCATGGAGAGCGCGGAGGATTGGGCGGAGATCGCCGAAGGGATGAAGAACGAAGCCCCGTCGGTCGTGCCCGACCAGATGGTGACTTGCCCGAAGTGCGGAACGCGCTTCCGCGTCGGACGGCGGAACGCCGTCGCGGCGGCGTAAATGAGAAAATAGGTCTTGTCTAACGAAAATTTGGTAGAATATCCCGCTGTTCAGTCGGACTAGTGTCCGGACAGAACGACCCGCCCGAGAAAGGCCTTCCCGGGCGGGTCTGCGGCGGCGAGGCTCTAACAGGTCCAGAGGCATAACTCTCCGGGTCAGCGCAGCCCACCGCCGTGTTTCGTCTAAAGGCTCAACAGTTGTATAGGCGTTCTGGGAGTCGTCCAACCCTCCCGGTTCAGCCTCAAGACAAGGATAGTATAGCATGAAATCAGACATCCTGCACATCGGAGTCGATGTTTCAAAGGAAAAACTCGACGTGTTCGTCCCGGCGCAGAAGGAAGGGATGCGCCCGACGACGAAGGAAGTCGACAACAGCGTCGCGGGCTTCAGGGAGATCCGCGACTTTGCGAGGAAGGCCAAGGCGACGGTCTGCGTCGAGCCCACCGGCGGGTACGAGATCGAGCTGATCGGCTTTCTGCACGGGTTCGAAGTCCCGGTCGCATACGCCGACGCCATGCGCGTGAGGCAGTTCGCGAGGGCGGAGGGGTGCCTGTCGAAGAACGACACGATCGACGCGGCGCTCATCTCGCGCTTCGCCGACAAGATTGGCGTGCGCGTCCTCGAGCAGCGGGAGATCGAGGCTGTGGAGCTGAAGCGCAAGGCCAAGTTCCGCCAGACGATGATGGATTTCCGCACGGCCATAATAAACAGGCTTGAAACCGAGATCGACCCTGAGATGAAGGTCCTGCTGAAGGAACAGATCATGCGCATGGACAAATCCATCGACAAGGCCGAACGGCTTTGCATGGAGACTGTCGAGAGGGACGATCGCATGGACACGCTGCGCGAGCGATTCACCCTGGTGGGCGGCGTTGGAGACATGACGGCCATATCGATTCTCGCGGGACTGCCTGAGATAGGGACGCTTTCCGACGAGAAGCTCAACCGTCTCGTCGGCATCTCGCCGGAAGAGAACCGGAGCGGGAAGCGGGATGGGCAATGTCGCATCTGGGGCGGGCGCAAGGATGTGCGCAACGCACTCTACATGGCGACCGTCGCATCGATCCAGTGGAATTCGATTCTCGGCACGTACTACCGCAAGAAGCGCGCGGAGGGCCATCCGCACAAGTGGGCGATAGTCCCGACCATGCGCAAGCTGCTGTCGCTGCTGAACAGAATCGCAAGGGACCCGGCCTTCACGCCGAAGACCGAACCGGAATCCACGAAGCGAAACGCCAACGCCGGAAGAAAGAAGAAGACAGCATAGCATCGCGCGGCGGCGAAGTTTTCCTTCCATTCCTCCTTCTCCCCCGCACCCCCTCATCTTCCTTGCCTGCTTTTCCCTTGCGCCGACGCGCAAAGGCTAGAAATCTACACCCTTAGACAAAGCCCGAAAATTTCGCTTGAAATTTACAGTTGCTTGTCCTAAATGTAATATTCGATCAGTGCGATTTGCGCCAGCCGTAGGGATTCCTGTCAGAGAATCTCTTCAAGCGAGACGCAATCGCCGTTTGCGCCGATTGTAAGGTGGTCGAGGAAGACGACTCCGAGCCGTCTTGCGAGGTCTTTCAGTTCCTTCGTCGCCGCGATGTCGGCCTTGCCCGGCGTCAAGTCGCCGGAAGGGTGGTTGTGCGCGACGACGATTTCGTCCGCGCCCGCCTTCAGCGCCTCGCGGAAAATCGCGTCCGACTCGATCGCGGCGGTCCCATCCTTGTCCCCGACCGACGCGAAAACCGGTTTGGCGAGAACCTTTCCGTTCGCGTCGAGCGGCAGCACGAAAAC